>CAXEVD010000153.1:0-5012 GCA_963999395.1 uncultured Halieaceae bacterium | reverse complement strand
CTGACCCCGTCAGCTCTGCCGTCTCGAATAAGGGCCGGCTCATATTCGGAGCGCTGATAGGCGTTTTGATTTATCTCATCCGTACGTTGGGTAATTACCCCGATGCAGTCGCATTCGCCGTGTTGATCCTGAATTTCTGTGCGCCCTTTATCGATCACTACACCCAGCCCAAGGTGTACGGCACCGGGAGTCGCGAATCATGAAATGGCTCGCATCGATTGGTCTGAGCGGTACGGTACTCGCCCTGTTTGCCGCCATCACGTCGGTCGCCATCGGCTGGACCTACCTCGGCACCAAAGCACAAATCGACTTTGAGGTGCGGCGCGCAGAGGCGCGGCAACTATTAGAGATCTTTCCGCCCGACACCCATGACAACGAGATCGTCGATGACGTGTTTGAGGTCGCCGCAGAGACCGCGCTACTGGGCATCAGAGAACGCCGTCAGGGTTATCGGGTGAGGCGGGGAAATACTGTTGTTGGCGTGATCCTGCCCGCCACCGCCCGGGACGGGTACAGCGGTGATATCCGCGCGCTGGTGGGTGTGCGCCGAGATGGCTCGGTGGCGGGAGTACGCGTGGTAGCCCATCGGGAAACGCCGGGACTGGGAGACAAAGTCGACCTGCGCAAATCTGATTGGATCCTCGATTTCAACGAGCGCAGCCTCGCCAACCCGGCACTGAGCGGCTGGAATGTGGCAAAAGAAGGGGGGGTGTTCGATCAATTTACTGGCGCAACAGTGACCCCGCGCGCCGTGATCCTCGCCACGCGCCGAGCACTCGAATACGCTACCCTGAACGCGGCATCTCTTTTTGAAACGGAAGCGGACTCGGCATGAGCAGCACTTCGTATCGCCAACTGACGCTGAACGGGCTTTGGAAGAATAACCCCGCCCTGGTGCAGTTGTTGGGTCTGTGCCCTTTACTCGCGGTCACCGCCTCTACTGTGAACGCCCTGGGATTAGCGGCGGCGACGCTGTTCGTGCTCGTGGTCTCCAATACCACCGTGTCGCTGATTCGCTCTGTGGTATCAGACACCATCCGGCTACCCGTATTTGTGATGATCATTGCCGCGGCGGTCACCGTCACCGAGCTGCTGATGCAGGCCTACAGTTACGAGCTCTATCAGATTCTCGGTATTTTCCTGCCGCTGATCACAACCAATTGCATCATTCTGGGCCGCGCCGATGCGTTTGCCCGTAAAAATGCGCTACCTGCTGCCCTCTATGATGGCTTCATCATGGGCGTCGGGTTCGGTGCCGTGTTGGTGTTGCTGGGAGCGATACGCGAACTCCTCGGCACAGGCGCACTCTTTGCCGACATGCAACTGTTGTTCGGGGCGGGAGCGGAATCCTGGCGCTGGCAGGTCTTTAATGTGGACTACCCCTTTCTGGTAGCGATCCTCCCACCCGGTGCGTTTCTGGTGACGGGGTTCCTTATTGCGCTCAAGAACCAGATCGATAGGAGCATTGAACAGCGCGCCAAAGCGCAGGTCGAGGCGCCGGTTGCGGGAAGTAAGCGGGTGCGGGTCACTGGGACCGTCTCCTAGACCGGCAACTTACCCCACCTGCTCAGCGGGTTTCAGCTAACCAACTAGCAGCGCATCTCCCGGCACCAGCGTGCCGAGAATCTCCTCCACCGCCGGCATATCCATGCCCGCGTCCTCGGCATCACAGGCATAGGTGCAATACAGTAGCGCGACGCCGTGGCTGAGGTACCACTCCTGCAGTACCGCCCCCTCCTCGGTGAACTGCCCCGTGACGCCCGAGAAATCACCAAATGCGGCGGTGGCCCAGCTGCTGACCTCGGGCGACCCCATCTGAGCGATTTCTGAAAGACTGGTTTCTGGCACATCGTCGGGCTCGCGGACCAGCGTGGTAATCGCCAGCTCACCAATGCCATCCTGATCGGTGATCAGCACACTGCCCTCTTCCTCCTCTGCTGACCACTCCGGGGGCAACATGAGGCACCAATAATCGGTCTCAACAATGTTCACATTCAGCGCTCCCTGTAAGGGCAATGATGCTCAGACCCACCCATATCAATATGCGACCCTAGATCAGCGGCCGCCAGCGTGTCGGATACTGCGCTCACGTCGCGCTACCACCGTGATTGAGTGTAAGCGTCATCAGTATCGCATCCTCACGGCCGTCAGGGGTGGCGTAGTACTTGGGTCGCAAGCCCGTCTCACTGAAACCCAGCGACTTATAGAGTGCCCGCGCTGCCACATTGGATGAGCGCACCTCCAGCTCGACCGCACCGACATCCCCTAGCGCAGTCAACGAGGCCCAGAGCAACTGACGGCCAAGGCCCTGACGCCGCTCGGAAGCGAGCACCCTGAGATCAACCATTGCCGCCCGCTCTGCCACGCACTGATACCAGATCGCGGCGACCGGCTGGTTGTCCTTCACGAGGCACCAGGCCCGACAGTGAGACTGATCCAGCAGGCCCTGCAAAAACCCGCATGAGGGCCCATCCGAGTGCTCATAAAGTGGCTGTAACGGCTCGAGGTCTGCGGAATCGCTCAGTGCCCGCAGCGATATTTGCGCATCAGTCACCGGCGCGCAGTAGTTTCAATACGGACCACGCGGACTGCTTGAGCGAGCCCTCCCTCAGCATCTCGAGACTAGAGGGCACCCGGTGAATCAAGAGACTACAGTCGGGGATCACCTGACAGTCACCGAGCTGCACGAGATGCCGAGTCGCATGATCGCTGGTTAGCCGCTGCAGAAAGCCCGAGAGCATGTCATCCATTCCACCGGCCGCCGCGATGGCAGAACCTGCGGCTGGGGGCCAATCAAACTGCTGATGGGCACAGCGAACCGATGCGCCCCGAATGGCGCGCGCCATGGCGGCGATCAACTGTAACTGCTCCTGTCGCAGGAGCTGATCTTCGAGCGCCTCAACCCACAGGACATCATCGCTGATGACGAACAAAAGTGAGAAGGGCGTATCTGACGTCACATCGCGCCATGATGTGGCAGGCGGTTCACTGCAGTCGGCGGCTGCATCGCCAGCTTCTTCAGCGGGCGCCCGGGGTATAGCATCTGCCTCTTCAGCCGATGCGCCCTCGTTCGCATCGCCACGCAACATCTCCCGAAGCTGTCCGGCCCGCATCTCATCATCGCTGTTCGATGTCGCGGGGTCATCCATAGACGTTACATCGTTAAAGCCAGTCGGCACGCCAAGTCGTTGAGCCGGCTTGGCGGCTACGGGGTCAAATCGACTGACCAGTGGTGTGATACCGAGGTGACTGAGTAGGGTTCGGCGAGCGCACTCCGCCTCCCACAGTCCGTCCTGGGTAGCCACTGGATTCGGTTCTGACTCAGCCATTGGCGCAGTATCTCATGGCTTCAGCGCTTACCCGAGCCATCGCCAGCCCCAGTGGTTAAAAAACCGTGCCGCGCCGCCAACGAACCAGCGGATATGCTGGAAGCCCTTCCGCGACGCACCACCACCATGGTGCACAATCCGGATGTCCCTGTGCTCTATCACAGCGCCCTTTCCAGCGAACCGCAGTGACAGATCGTAGTCCTCAAAATACAGGAAGTAGGACTCGTCAAACCCCCCGACTTCGTCAAAAACAGTGCGTCTCACCCACATGCAACAACCGGAGGCTAGTTCAATCGGCCTTAGCGTCGTCTCGCTCGGTTTGTCTCGCATCTCGTAGCGCGCCAACGCGCCGCCCGATCGGATTTTTAACCAATGTGGTACCAACGACCGCAGTCCCAATACCCAAACGGAGGGATAGGCCTTTGCCAGAAACGCTGGCTCACCCGACGGACTGAATCCCTGAGGCGCCAGCAACGCAACCTCATGCTGCTCTTTTAACGTATCTAGCGCCAACTTGAACGCATCAGTCGCCAGCTCCACGTCAGGATTCAAAATAAGATGAAAGTGACTTTCCACCTTGGCCATCGCGAGGTTATGGCCCGCCCCATAACCCCGATTGGTTGCTGGCTTTAGCAGACTGATCTGCAGGTCACTGGCGTCATCGGTTGGCGCGCTGTAAGCCTCGACAAATGAATGTGAACTGGCGGCGTAGTCAGCATCGCAACTGTGGTCCACGCAGACCACTTCGACGTGACACAGCTCGGCCTTCAAGGCGGCGCGACTGATCGAGTCAAACAGGGCCCGGAGCTGTTCAAGCGGACTGAAATGGAGCACCACGCTCACAGCCAGATCGGGCAACGATTGAGGTGTGGCTGGAGGCTGCATGGGCGCAGAATACCAGCGCGTTAAGGGCGTGAATATCCAGTTCGGCTAGCGTCGGAAGTAGCCTTCTGTGGCGCTGTTCCGTGAGGGTGCTGCAATTATCCTAGGCGGTAGGAGCAGGCAATGCACTCCAGATTTTGATGAAGATTGACAAGAAAAAACCCCGGCCACTGTGTGACCGGGGTTTTCTTTTTTAGAAGCCTGGCGATGACCTACTCTCACATGGGGAAACCCCACACTACCATCGGCGATGCACCGTTTCACTGCTGAGTTCGGAATGGATCAGGTGGTTCCAGTACTCTATTGTCGCCAGGCAAACTGGTGTGAATGGCAAATAGCTTGCTAAGAACCATTCAAATAGGGCGGTAAATCGAAGCTGAATCAGTCGGGCGATTAAACCGACCCACACTATGACTTGATCACAACATGCCCTCCTCGCCTCACTGGGCATCCCTACCCAGCTCGGGAATCGAACCATCACGCTCTCGCGTAATGCCGAAGTCTTCCGAGCTTTTCTCTTTATGCTGCAACTGAAATGTCGCAACTGCGTTTTACCGCAACGAGATCCGCTACAAATAACTTGGATTATATGGTCAAGCCGCACGAGCAATTAGTACTGGTTAGCTCAACGCCTTACAACGCTTCCACACCCAGCCTATCAACGTCCTAGTCTTGGACGGCTCTTTAGGACCCTCAAGGGGTCAGGGAGAACTAGTCTTGGGAGGGGCTTCCCGCTTAGATGCTTTCAGCGGTTATCCCGTCCGAACGTAGCTACCCGGCAATGCGACTGGCGTCACAACC
>CAXEVD010000152.1:0-5013 GCA_963999395.1 uncultured Halieaceae bacterium | reverse complement strand
CGTGATCAACCCAAATAAAAAAGCCTTTACCGGATTTGTATGGTTAGAGCCTGAGGTGGCGGTAGAGGTAGTGCGGTGAGGGCGGTTGTGCGGCGATTGAAGGCTATCATCAGTAACGCGGTGTTGGGCGGCGAAGAGACCAACGTGAGTGCCGCTTTACCAGCAGCCGACTCTGGTGTTGATGTGAAGGCCGCGCTGCGGGAGATTGAGCAAGAACTGCTTCGCCACCAAATTTCCGCCAAGTGGGACCAAATACACCGACTTGAAGGATTGCGAGAAAGACCCTCTTCGTTGCTTTGCGAACTTTGTGGGTACGAGTCAGAGCTATCTGCGTTCAGGGAGTTTCGTACTCACTGCATTTTTGGTGGTGGAGAGATCGTCCGGCATCAGTGCCCTGCCTGCGACGTAATATTTGGCAGTAACACCATGATGCGGCTAAGCGCAGAAGCATTAACAGAAGAATATGAGTGGCACTACCTTGCCTTTGACGAGGGTGATTCTACAGAGGACGAAATACGCGCGTTCCGTGGCTTGCGGCCTGAAAGTCACGGTCGATACCTAAACTGGGGTGCGGGTAATTGGTCACAAAGCCTCTCCCGGCTGAGACATGAGGGTTGGGATGTTCTGGGTTTCGAGCCTCACTCCTCTGCGATGCCACAAAACGGTGTCGTGACCAAACTAGAGCACATTGAGCATCTGAGTTTCGACGGGATATTCTCAAACAATCTGCTCGAGCACCTTCGACATCCAGTGGATGATTTGCGGCAAATGGCTTCTCTTCTAAAACCTGGCTCGCTAATGTCGCACGCGACGCCATGTTTCGATTACCGGTTTGAATTCACTCGTTTTCATTTGTTTTTCTTTCTGGGCAGATCGCGTGAAGTCTTGGCACAGCGGGCAGGCTTGGAAGTTGTGAGTTTTGAGGAAGACGGCAACTTCATGAATTGGGTGTTGCGAAAGCCATGAGCAGTGGATTCGTTTCCTATGCTCAAAATTTTGAGGATGTAATGCTATGGAGAGCTCTTTCTCACGTTGATTGTGGTTTCTATATCGACATTGGTGCGCATCACCCGACGATTGATTCGGTAAGCCTTGCATTTTATGAGCGCGGTTGGACAGGTATAGATGTTGAGCCGGTTCCAGACTGCGCGGCATTGTTGAGAGAGCATCGACCTAAGAACGAAGTGGTCGAAATGGCGCTCTCGAATAACACTGGAAAGCTCTCTCTGACAGTGGTGCCTGAGACGGGGCTTAGCACCGCTTCTCCTGTCCTAGCCGCTACTATGGCTGACGACAGCGAGAAATATCATGACTTAGAAGTCTTGGAAGTTGACCAGTGCAGGTTATCAGACCTCGCTGAGTTTTATGCTGGCCGATCTGTTCACTGGATGAAGATTGATGTTGAGGGATTCGAGCAGCAAGTGCTCGAGGGGTGGGACCCCACTATTTTAAGGCCCTGGGTTTTGGTAGTGGAAGCGACGGTCCCCAACTCAGATCAGTCTAACCACGAATGCTGGGAATCAATAGTTTTGGACGCCGGATACCAGTGTGTTTACAAAGATGGCCTCAATCGATTTTATCTCGCAGCGGAGCACACCCAGCTGGCCAATGCATTTGAGTATCCGCCAAATGTTTTCGATGACATCCGATTGAGACCACACTCCGCAATGTTGCAGGATTTAGCGGCAGAGCATATGCGGGACATTCACAAACGCGTGGCAAATTATCAGCGTCAGGTCCTTGCTTTGCAGCATTTTCAGGCGAGATACGAGGCAGTGATTCAGAGTGCTTCTTGGCGCTTTACAGCGCCGCTCAGACTTATTGTTGATTGGGCGTTGAGGATTCTGACTTTCAAAGACCGGTGGCTGGAAATTAAAGGTTGGAAGGCTCGAATAAGGGCGCTTCGGCACCTTCGAGCACTGATCCGTAGTTCCAAACCAAGCAGCGCAAAGACGCTAAATGAATTAGAGCTCAGTCCGGATGGCCGCGTCTGGCTCAAAAAGCTGGAAGCGCTTAGCGTCCGGAGCACAGATAGCAACTAATGCGCATTGTCATTGATTTGCAGGGAGCGCAGACAGAGAGTCGCTTCAGGGGCATTGGTCGCTACTCCTTATCCTTCGTAAGGGCGCTTCTGAACCGGCGCTCTCAGCACGAATTCTGGGTGGTCTTAAATGGCCGGTTCGGCGAGTCGATAAGTGAAATTGAGGAGGCTCTCGCCGACGTGCTTCCCAGGGACCGTTTGCGTGTGTTTGAGACCCCTGCGGGTGTTGCGTTGCGAGATCCCGAGAACTCTTGGGCTGCGGCGGCTTCAGAGGTAATTCGAGAAGCATTCATTGCGGAGCTCCTCCCGGATCTTGTTCTGATAACCAGTCTTTTCGAGGGCTTCCTTGATGATGCCGTAACTTCTATCGGTGCTCTGGATATCCCTCAGGCACCGACTGTGGTGGTTCATTACGATTTAATTCCCGCATTGAGGCCCGAATACATCACCTCTCCAGAGTACGGCGAGTTCTACGACAGAAAACTTGCTTATCTTCAACATGCAGATTTGCTCTTGGCTATTTCCGATTACAGCCGCAAGGAAGCAGAGGATTTTCTCAATTTTCTGTCGGATAGGGTAGTGAGCATATCCGCCGCTGTAGAGGATGGATTTTGGCGGCCCAAAGATGGCGCGCCTGTAGTGCCGGAAGACTTTTCGGATTTAGGTATTAGCCGACCCTACATTCTCTGCGTGCCCGGAGGCTTTGATTCCAGGAAGAATTTGGAGTCGCTGCTGTCTGCATTCGCCCAACTTCCCGCGGCTGTGCGCAGAGATCATCAGCTTGTTATCGGGAGTAAAGCCTCAGCCTATGCGATTAGCAAGCTTGAGGCTGCGGCTGATGCAGCTGGATTGGGCGCTGAGGAGTGGGTGCTAACTGGGCATCTGGAGGATATTCGCTTCCGCGACCTTTTCTGTGGCAGCTCATTATTTGTATTCCCCTCAAAACATGAGGGTTTTGGTCTGCCGCTCCTGGAGGCCATGACGCTTGGGGTACCTTGTATTGCGTCCTCTAGTACGAGTGTCGGCGAGGTTATGGGTGAGGCGGAATATTGCTTTGATCCAGAGGATGTAAGCGCCATCCGTGACAAGATGGACCGTGCGCTTCAGGATGGCGAATGGCGCGATCAGCTCTCTAAGCACGCCATGTTACGCGCTGCAGATTTTTCATGGGATAAGACTGCCCAGTGTGCTCTGTCTGCCATCGAGCAAAAATTTGGGAGCAAATCCCAAAATGTACTTGGTTCTCCCAGAGCGGGGCCGATTGCCCGCGAGAAAATAGCCGAGGCCATTGTGGCTTGTGGCTTGGGAATCTCGGTTGGAGCCCAAAAACTTGAACTGATAGCGCAGTCGTTGGCTGTAAATCTTAAGGCGGGTAGGCAGGACACGTTATTTCTGGATGTTACGGAGCTGGCCAAGATTGACGGTAAGACGGGTATTCAGCGCGTCGTAAGAGCGCTCTTGCTCGCAATAGATCAGGGCCACACACGAGGACTGCACGTTCAGCCGATATTTTTTGATGGGCACAGGTTTAGGTGCGCGAATGCCTTCTCAAGCTTGTTTTTGGGGCGAGATCTATCCGGTGATCATTTAATCGATTTCGGCGCAGGAGATCATTATTTGTCTCTAGATCTGAATGTCGCCTCGATAGAGGCTTCAGAGCCGATTCTCAAGGAGATGCAGCGCCGGGGTGTTAATCTAAACTTTTTGGTTTATGACGTTCTTCCACTGATGCACCCCGAGTGGTGGCCAGCGGGCCTTGCAGATGGATTCGCAAGCTGGTTTGAAGTGGTGTCTCGTGTTGCGGATCGTTTGATCTGTATCTCAAGGGCGGCTCGTAGCGATGTTGCGGCTCAAATTGAACTGAATTCCAGCAATAACACTTGGACGCCTAAGCTGGGCTGGTTTCACTTGGGGGCCGATATAAAAAACACATCGCCGTCGGTTCATTTGCCTCGCGATGCTGACGATTTTTTTGGGCGAATCGTGAATCAGACTACCTTTCTCATGGTTGGGACAGTTGAGCCTAGAAAAGGCCATGCGCTAGCGTTAGACGCTTTCTCTCAGCTGTGGCGGGATGGTTATGACTTCAACCTGGTCGTAATTGGTAAAAAAGGTTGGCTCGTAGACGATCTAGCTGACCGCATGAGCGCTTGCTCAAAGAATGGCTCTACGTTTTATTGGTTCCAAGGAGCTAGCGATGAATTCTTGGAAAGGGCCTACTTAAGCTGCAGTTGCCTCTTGGCGGCGAGTGAGGCAGAGGGTTTCGGTCTGCCATTAATCGAGGCGAGCTTTCACAATCTACCCGTCTTGGCTAGGGATATTGCAGTATTCAGGGAAGTGGCAGGCGACGCGGCTCTTTACTTCGACGGCAGCTCGGCTGAAGGATTGATTGCAGGCGTCCTGCGGTGGGTAAGGCAGAGAGAGCTGAACGAAATACCAGAGCCTGCCGATATGGATGCCATGTCATGGCGGCAGAGTGCCGACGCGTTACTTGACCAGCTTGAAATTTGATTGTGTTTGAAAGTTTCAGGGGCATAGATCTCTTCTTCAAGCCGTAAGGAATGATCCCCATGTTGAAAAGGCTATTCAGAAAAATAGCGCCAGCACCGAAGTTGGTGCACATACCTGTGGGATGCCCGCCTTTGCAGCACTATCCGGGCTATTTGCCTCAAGACACTGAACTTGTCTCGCGCTATGCGCGAGGGCAGGCCGTAATAAAAGAGGACTATTACATTGATGGCTTTGGAGTGCGGACTGATTTCACGTGCGTACCCTTCGCTAACCCCGCTCATCTCGATGTCGAAAGATTGCAGCTGCCTTTGCCTGATGATGGCTTTCATGCTGAAGGCATAGAGTACGCAGCCTTGTTGGACGCTTTTGACAATCGGCAGGCTAGCAGTCGATTCACAGCAGTTGAGGTGGGAAGTGGTTGGGGACCCTGGATTGGCCTAGCAGGGGTGCTTGCGAACACG
>CAXEVD010000151.1:0-5027 GCA_963999395.1 uncultured Halieaceae bacterium | reverse complement strand
CAGAGGACCAGCTCCATCGCTGCGCTCGAATTGCTAAGAGAGCCCACACCAGCTCTCTGAGAGCGGCAACGACCATTTCGATAAAGCTGGCGAAAACTGGAAGCAAAACTGAACAACGGCGGACTTTGTGAAACCTGTTCAGCGGCAACTTGTCATCCCGCCCAGCACGGTAGCCTCTCAGCTATTGAGGCATAAGTCATGTCGAGAGTTCCTCCGCCAGCCACCACGACCACACCTGAGCTCGCCCCCCTTTTGGAACACGCTGAGCGCGCGATGGGGTATCTCCCTAATGACGTGCTGAGTTTGTGCCACTGGCCAGAGCTGCTTCAGACTCTGGGCGGTTTGGTGCACACCGTTCTGCAAACAGGTGAAGTTGACCCCACCTTGAAGCGACTGATCGGCATCATCAGCAGTCGCACTCAGGGATGCACTTACTGCACCGCCCACTCAAGTTATGGCGCGAATCAGTTGGGTGTCGAGGCAGAGAAGATCGCCGCGGTGTTTGAGTTCGAGACTTCGCCGCTGTTTACCGATGCGGAGCGGGCAGTGCTGCGCGTTGCCTGGCATGGGGCGCTGCAGCCCAATGCAGTCACCGATGAGGACATGGAGGCGTTAAAGGCGCACTTTTCAGATCGCGAGATAGTCGAGATCGTGGCCGTATTGTCGCTTTACGGCTTTTTGAATCGCTGGAACGGCACGCTGAATACAGAACTGGAAGCACCACCCGCTGCGTTTGCCGCCTCTATGCCAGAGTAGATCCGTGTTAACGGCTCACCCGGCCACGATTCGCCAGCTGTGGTTGCCCTTCCTTTGGCTAGCTGTCCTCGCCCGCCTGCACCTTTTCAAAGTGCGCCTCGAGGATTTCACTGCCGAGGGTTGAGCCATCGTTGTTGCCCAGTTTGATCGCGGGCCACGCCCCGTTGGCAAACATAAACAGCACCGTTGTGCCATCGGGCCCCGCGACCAGCGGCCCGTACCCCCGGTTGGCCAGGCCAATACGAATGTCGCCGGCGTGATGCCAGGTCGCACCGACCCGCTGTGACCCTTCCAAAATGATCTCGGTGTAATCGCAGTCGTGGGTGTGCGCCTCGATCGTGCAGCCGGGCGGATAGAACACTTTAAAAACCGTGGGAGACTCCGCCCGGGTCGGATCGCCGACGCGGTACATCGACGAAATCACCCCTGTGGGGAGCTCAATCTTATCGAGGTCTTCCCAGTTGAGTGCATAGTGACCCTTTCGCTCGAGGGCTTCCTTGATTTCCTGATCAGTCGCTTGTCCCACAATCGCTCCTTACTGGGGTGTGCTGGCGAATAAACACAGCTGCTGGAGCGCAATCGTTGCCGCAGCGAGTGAGGTAATCGCGCCCACATCGTATTGCGGCGCTACCTCAACCACGTCCATACCCACCAGATTAATACCCTTTAAGTGCTGCAAGATTTGCATGGCCTGATGGGTCGACAGGCCACCGACCACGGGGGTTCCGGTACCCGGGGCAAAACTGGGGTCCAGGCAGTCGATATCAAAGGTCAAGTAACAAGGCCGATCCCCAACGATGCCTTTTACCTGTGCCGCCAAATTGACAGGCTTCATGTCGTGCACCGTAGGCGCATCAAAAATATTGAAGCCATGGTCGCTGTCGTTGTGGGTGCGCAGACCGATCTGTGCAGAGTGTGCCGGTGAAATGAGCCCCTGCTGTGCGGCGTGATAGAACATGGTGCCGTGATCAATCCGCTGGCTATCCTCTGCCCAAGTATCGGAATGGGCATCGAAATGAATCAGTGACAACTCACCATATTTTTCAGCGTGTGCTCTGAGCAGTGGGTAAGACACAAAGTGGTCGCCCCCAATCGATAGCAGCACAGTATCGGTAGCGAGAATCTGGCGGGCGCACTCGTAAATCTCGTCAGGCACCCCGGCGGGGTTACCCGCATCAAAATCACAGTCGCCGTAATCAACAATCGCCAGTGTCTCGAGCGGCGAGAAACCCCAGCCCACCGCTTTACGCTCCCAGGCGAGGCTCGCTGACGCCTCGCGCACCCCACGGGGGCCAAATCGGCTTCCGGGGCGAGCGGTGGTCGCCAGATCAAAGGGAATACCCAGCACAGCGACATCAGCGTCGGCCAAATCGCGAGTATAGCGACGGCGCATAAAGCTCAGGATACCGCCGTAAGTGGCTTCCTCGGTCACACCTTTGAGGCTCTCGCGGAGCATTGCCTGATCGGGGAGTGAACTCATATGTATGTCTCTGTTGTCGTTATTCTCGGCAGAGCAAGTTAATCACATAACCTGCGGCGAAACAGGCGAAGGCGGTCATGCTGATCGGCGGTAAACCGTCATGCCAGCCTGCGGGCTGAACTCAGGAAGTGGCCACCATGACCGGACGCTTGCCGTCTTTGCCGTAGAGGTTGACCTGCAGGCTCGAGATCGCATGCACCAGAATAATCGGCTCGATCTTCTGCTTGCCGGTCCAATAGATGTTGGGGAAGCGCTCGAGAATGCGCTCATAGGCCATCTTGAGCTGCAGCTGCGCAACGCGATTGCCCAGACAACGATGCACCCCGTGGCCGAAAGCCAGGTGCTTGTCGACGTTGTCGCGCATCATGTCGAACTGGTCGGGGTTGGAGAACACGGCGGGGTCCCGATTCGCTGCGCCGTACCACATGACGACTTTTTCATCCTTGGCGATACGCTGCCCGGCGATCTCGGTGTCTTCCATCGCGGTGCGCCGCATATGCATCACGGGTGACACCATGCGCAGTGCCTCGTGGGACATCCGCTCAATCAATGAGGGGTCATCGAGCACCATCTGCCGCTGCTCGGGAAACTCGGTCAGTAGGCGAATCGTGCCCGAGAGGGAATTCCGGGTCGTATCGTTACCCGCAAAAATGATCAGCAGCCATGAACCATCCAGATAACTCTGTGACAGGGGTTTTTCGCCCAGCGTGGCATTGGCAATTGTGGTCAGCAGATCCTCGCGCGGGTTGCGGATCCGGTCCGCCATCACTCGCTCACCGTAGCTGAACATATCGTGCAGGATCTTTTCAAAGCGGAACGGGAACGAGGGCTCGGCGAGCAACATTCGGAAAGGGTGGGTAATGAACTGAGGAGCCAGCTCGAGGTAGTGCATCCACTTGATGATGTCGGCGCGGTCCTCCTCATCGACCCCGAGCATCTCGCACAGTGTGAACATCGGCAGCTCGATGGAGAACAGCTTGGCGAAGTCCACCACCGGACCCTGCCGCTCCATATTGTCGAGCAATTCATCAATCTTTTTACCGACACGCTCTTTCAGGGTCTCGATATACGCGGGGAAGAAGAAAGCCGCCTGCTGGGTGCGCAGGTCGCGATGCAGATCCGAGTCGAGGTTGATGAGCGAGTTGTAAGCGGCATACATCAACCGCTCAGCCTTACCTTTGTCGTTGCGCAGCACGCTCATGTTGATGCTGCCGCGCTGGGAGGAAAAGGTCTGCGGGTTGAGCTCTACGTGTTTGACGTCGTCGTAGCGCACCACGGACCAGAAGCCGGATGATGGCTGTTTGATCTGCGACCACATCACCGGCGCGTCTTCGCGCATTCGGCGATAAAAGTCGAAGGGTTGCCCGCGGGTCCAGGAGTTGGTCACTCCCAGCTTGAAACCGGGCAAACGCGGATAGACCTCATCAAAGACCGGGTCACGCGCGCCGCTATCAAGCAGTATGTCGTCGCTGACGGCGGGGTGGTGTTCTAGTGGTTCAGCACTGTTCATAAATATCCAAAGTAGTCAGCGCTCTGGGGCGCATGATCCAGCATATGAGATCCATCTAGGCTACGGCAATCGTATTTGGCCAGATCATGGTTGGTGCGCCGCTATCACGCCGCCAAATGATCATTTGCCCTAGCGTTTTCTTCGCTGAGCCGGGCAATCTTGACCCATGCGCGACCCAGTTTCGCTCGCATATCGCATAGAAAAAGCCAGTAAGGGGGCTTCAACCGTATACTCCACCGCGTCCAATACGGGGAAATGTTTTGAGAATCTTTTTGACTGGCCTGATCAGCCTTTGCCTGACGTTTTTCGCCCACGCGGAGTACTCCCGCACTTACCTAGACAGCTATCCACTAAAAATGGCTAGCGTGGACGAACTCGACATCGCGTATCGCATTGTCGAGCCCAGGCCTGACAAACCCAAAGTGGTAGTCATCATGGGCTTGGGAGGTTCGAATGTGGCGTGGGGCGACGCACTGATATCCGGGCTGGCCAACGGCGGCTACGAAATCCTGTTACTGGATAACCGCGACACCGGCGACTCGACCCGCTTTGATGAGTGGGGGCAACCCATTTTGTGGTGGGAGCTCCTCAAATACCAGCTGGGGTTTTCAGTCAACGCGCCTTACACGTTGGACGACATGGGGGCCGACATTGCCGGCCTCATGGACGCGGTGGGCTACGATGAGGCGCATATTATCGGCGCGTCCATGGGTGGCATGATTGCCCAGATTGTGGCGGCCCAGTACCCCGAAAAGACCCGCAGTTTGATCTCGATTATGTCGACAACCAATGCGCCGCACCTACCGCCGCCGACTGACGAGGCGGAGAATAGATTACGCAACCTGGCGACGGGTGAAGCAGAAGCGGACCGCGAGCAAGCCATCCGAGATCGGGGGTTTTACCCAGAGTCCATGCAGCGCCACCTGATGGCCATCTTCAAAACCGGAGATCGTTCAGACGAGGTGGCCACCATTGCCGCTCCCACCTTGGTGTTGCACGGGGCAGATGACGGCTTGGTGCCGCCCGAGCATGGGCGGCATACCGCATCACTGATCCCGGATTCCCGCTTTTTGCTGGTCGAGGGTATGGCGCACGATATGCCCGAGGACATTATCCCGCTGCTGGTCGATGAGATGACCGACCACATGGACGCCGTTGAGGCAGGCGCGCTCGCCACCCGCTAGCTGACAACGGCAGATAAAAAAGTGGCGCCCTGGGGCGCCATCACAAGGCTATAAACAGAGGAATATGGCATCACTTTTGTTCACACCGCCAGCCCGT
>CAXEVD010000150.1:0-5040 GCA_963999395.1 uncultured Halieaceae bacterium | reverse complement strand
GCTGATGGACCGGGTTGTCCGCATCAAGCGCGAGCTTAAGGATGTCGAGCGGACCCGGCACCTGCAGCGCGGCAACCGCTCACGTGGCGAAGTGCCGACGGTGGCCCTAATCGGCTACACCAATGCCGGCAAATCAACGCTATTCAATCGCATCACCACCTCCGAGGTGTATGCGGCCGATAAGTTGTTCGCCACACTCGATCCCACCCTTGCCAGGGTCGACATAGAACATCTGGGGCCGGTGCTGTTTGCCGATACCGTGGGGTTTATCTCGGATTTGCCGACGACACTGGTGGAGGCCTTCAAGGCCACCCTCGAAGAAACCGCCAATGCGAGCTTGTTGCTCCATGTGGTGGATGTTTCCGCGAACAACCGCGAAGACTTGATGGCCGACGTCGAGTCGGTACTGGGCGAGATACAGGCCGATGGCTTGCCGCAACTGTTGATATTTAACAAGCTGGACTTGTTAGAGCAGCCCCCTCGTATCCTGCGCAATGAGAGCGGGGCACCCACAGCCGTCTACTTGTCTGCTGCGACCGGCGAGGGTGTGGAGTTGCTCTTCGACGCCATTCGCGAGCGCCTCTCGGTCACACTGTTTGATGAAGAAATCACTCTGGAACCTCAACGGGCACGGTTGCGGGCTGCTCTTTATGAGATGGGGGCTGTGTCCGCCGAGGAGTGGCAGCCCGACGGAAGTAGCCGATTGCATGTGCGCCTGCCCCTGGCAGATTGGCGGCGATTGAATACCTGAGTGTCCATTAGGGGTCACCCTGAACATTAACCGATGGTGATCCGACGAAGTTGTCGGAAAGTCGGCTAAAAAAGGATTTAATGCGTTCTGCCCTCTAGGCAGAACAAACCCCCGAAGTGGTGTCCGGGTTTGTTAGACTACCCCGCCTTTTAATGAGGAAAAGACTGATGTCATGGAATGAGCCTGGGGGCGGCAATAAAGGCCCCCGCGACCCGTGGGGCGGCGGCAATCAAGGCCCGCCGGACCTGGATGAGGCGTTTAAAAAGCTCCAGAAGCAACTTGCCGGCCTGTTTGGTGGCGGTCGCGGCGGCAGCGGCCCTGCTAAAGGCGGACTCTCCGGTGCGCTGCTCGGCATGGTGCTGGGAGGGGTATTGCTGGTCTGGGGCCTCATGGGCTTTTACCAGCTCGACGAACAGGAGCGGGCAGTGGTGCTGCGCTTTGGTGAGTATCACTCCACGCTGACGCCGGGTCTGCAGTGGAACCCACCGCTGATTGACGAGGTTATCAAGGTCAACACGACCAAAGTACGGGCAGCAGGTTTGCGCGAGGTGATGCTGACTCAGGACGAAAATATTGTCGAAGTCAGCATGTCGGTGCAGTACGTGATCGATAACCCCCAGGACTTTGTCCTGCAGGTTCGCGATCCTGAGGTATCACTGCAGCACGCGGCGCAGAGTGCTTTGCGTCACGTTGTCGGCGGCACGACCATGGACCTCGCCTTGACCGAGGGCCGTGCGGCGATCGCCTTTGATGTGCGCGACCGTCTGCAGCAGTACCTTGACGACTACACCACTGGCATTCGTGTCTCCACTATCAACATTGATGAGTCCAAGCCCCCTGCACAGGTGCAAGGCGCGTTTGACGATGTGATCAAGGCCCGAGAAGACGAAGAGCGGGTCAAGAACGAGGCCCAGTCCTACGCCAACGGCATCGTCCCTGAGGCTCGCGGTCGCGCGCAGCGTATGATGGAAGAGTCAAATGCTTATCGTGATCAGGTGATCGCGCGTGCTCAAGGTGAAGCGCAGCGGTTTGAGCAGCTTCTGGCTGAATATGAAAAAGCGCCTGACGTAACGCGAGAGCGCCTTTACATCGATACGGTTCAAACCGTTTTTGCCAACACTAATAAAGTGATGGTCGATGTAGATGGTGGGAATAACGTGTTGTACCTGCCGCTGGACAAGATGGTGCCCAATGCGGGTCAGCCGCGCAGCACTGTCAGTCGTGCCGGTGTGAGTGAACGTGACATGCGGGAGATTGCCGATCAGGTAACCGAGCAGCTGCGACGTGACCTCGATGCTGCTGCCGCACGACGCGGAGGGCGTTAATCATGACTAGACAAACTCTGGTGGGCATTTTGATCGCCATCGTATTGGTGGTGCTGTCGAACAGTCTGTATGTTATTCGTGAAACCCAACGCGGGGTGTTGCTGAAGTTTGGTGAGGTGGTCGATCCAGATCTCAAGCCGGGCATCCATATCAAGATCCCGTTCGTGAATAGCGTGCGCAAGTTTGATGGGCGAATTCTCACGGTAGACAGCAGTCCTGAACGCTTCTTCACTCAGGAGAAGAAAGCGCTGATCGTCGATTCTTACGCCAAGTTCCGCGTGACCGATACGGCTAAGTACTACACCGCGACCAATGGCGAGGAGAATCGCGCTGCGGGTCTGTTGTCCCAGCGGATCAACGATGGTCTGCGGAACCAGGTGGCGGTGCGCACCGTGCAAGAAGTGGTCTCTGGCCAACGCGATGAGCTGATGCAGGCTATCACGTCGCAACTAAATGAGCTGGCTAACGACGAGCTCGGTGTTGAGGTCATCGACGTGCGGGTGAAGAAGATTGACCTGCCCCCCGATGTATCGGAGTCGGTTTATCGTCGCATGAATGCCGAGCGGGAAAAGGAAGCCCGTGAGCTGCGTTCAGAGGGTAAGGAGCTGGCCGAGGGTATTCGTGCGGCGGCGGATCGTGAGGTGACGGTGATCGAAGCCAACGCTTTCCGTGACGCGGAAATCATCCGCGGTAACGGTGATGCAGAAGCGACCCGCATCTATGCGGAGGCCTTCAATCAGGATCCCGAGTTCTACTCCTTCACCCGCAGCCTGCAGGCATATCGAGAAACCTTTAATGCCGGCGGTGACGTGATGCTGCTGCAACCCGATAGCCAGTTTTTCCAGTACCTGCGCAATCCTGAGTCGGACGATTGAGTCGAGCGTAACAGGTTCGATCGTAAATAGTTGGGCGCGCTCTGCGCGCCCGGTCTTCCCCCCTTTCCCCTGTGTTATTCTCTGCGTGAGCGCTTTCTGCGGCACCACGTCCTGACGGAAAAACACGATGAGCACTGAAAATCGCTGGCTTTTGCCAGAGGGTATTGACGAGCTGTTGCCCGAACGCGCGGCACAGCTGGAAGCCCTACGACGCCGCCTGCTGGACCAATGTGCCACGTGGGGCTACCGCTACGTCATCCCGCCACTCGTTGAATTCACTGACTCACTGTTAATCGGCCTCGGCGCTGATCTCGATGTGGTGACCTGCAAGTTCACCGATCAAATGAGTGGCCGAATGCTCGGTGTCAGAGCCGACATCACGCCGCAAACAGCCAGAATGGATGCGCACAGTCTGGCCGAAGAGGGCGTGACGCGGCTGTGTTACGCGGGCTCAACACTGCAGAGCACCCCGCAATCTGTGATCAGCGGCCGGGCGCCGATTCAGCTGGGCGCGGAACTGTTCGGCAGTAGCGCCATCGAGGCCGACAGCGAAATCATAGGCCTGATGCTTTCGACGTTTCAGTGCGCTGGCGTCAGCCGCCCCCTCACGCTTGATATTGGCCATATCGGGATCTACGACGCACTGTTTTCCGACGCCGGTCTCGACCCTGAACTGGAAGACCAGATTTTTGATGCACTGCAAAGAAAGTCGGCTCCGGATATTGAGCGGCTGTCCGCCTCATTGCCTGCGCGAGAAGCCGAGCGGCTGGCGCAACTGGTAGCGCTCCACGGCTCCCCTGATGTGCTGGCCTCGGCCAGGGCGGCGTTTCCCGATGAGCTGGCGGTGATGGCGGCGCTGGATCAGCTCGATACGGTGTTGGCCGGGGTGCAGCAGGCGTTTCCCGACGTCGGTGTGTACGTAGATCTCACAGAGCTTCGCGGCTTTCGCTACCACACAGGTTTGGTCTTTGCCGTGTATCTGGAGGGTCGCGGCTCAGCAGTCGCCAAAGGCGGTCGTTACGACAATGTTGGTGCGGTTTTTGGCCGTGACCGGCCGGCTACGGGATTTGCGATAGACCTCAAGGCTTTGGTCGACGATGCAGATCGGAGTGAGGCCGCCGACGTGCCGGTGATCGCGCCCCAGTCTGACGATGCCGGACTCAGGGCTGCCGTAACAGCGTTACGAGCGGCGGGCCGGACAGTGGTGATGGATGTCGCACCCGGAGTCGATTTGCCCGATGCGGAGAGACTGGTATTGAGCGAGGGCGAGTGGGTGATAGCAGGGAGTGCCTCCTCGTGAGCCATAACGTGGTGATTCTCGGTACCCAGTGGGGAGACGAGGGCAAAGGAAAAATTGTTGACCTACTCACTGAGCAGGCGGATGCGGTGGTGCGCTTTCAGGGCGGCCACAATGCCGGCCACACCTTGGTGATTGGTGGGCAGAAAACGGTGCTCCACTTGATCCCATCTGGCGTGCTACGCGCGGGGGTCCAGTGTTTGATCGGCAACGGCGTCGTGCTGTCACCTGAGGCGCTATTGAAAGAGATCGACACCCTCGAGGACAGCGGCGTACCCGTACAGGACCGACTCAAGATCTCGGCCGCCTGTCCGTTAATCCTGCCTTACCACGTAGCGCTGGATCAGGCCCGCGAGGCACGGCGGGGCGAGAACAAAATCGGTACCACGGGCCGCGGTATTGGCCCCTGCTATGAGGATAAAGCCGCAAGACGGGCGCTTCGATTGGGCGACCTGCGTGACCCCGCAAGGTTTGGCTCGGCACTGGAGGAGGTGCTGGACTATCACAACCATGTATTGGCGCATTACTACGGGGTCGACACGCTGGAATTTTCCGCGGTGCTCGATGAGGCGTTAGCGCATGGCGAGCGTCTGATGCCCATGATGGCGGACGTCACTTCACTGCTTCACGAATACCGCAAGGCGCAGGCGCGCCTGTTGTTCGAGGGTGCCCAGGGCTCCTTGCTCGACATAGATCACGGTACTTATCCTTTTGTCACCAGCTCGAATACGACAGCGGGCGGCACCGCGACCGGCTCAGGCTTTGGCCCATTGTTTTTGGATTACGTGCTTG
>CAXEVD010000149.1:0-5042 GCA_963999395.1 uncultured Halieaceae bacterium | reverse complement strand
ATCGCTGCGATAGCGCCGACTACCGAAAACCCTAGCAAAAGCATGAACAGATGCTGAAAGCCCGCCAGTCCGGGACTCTGGTCGATGAGGAAGCCTGCCACCGCTGCAATGTACACATCCGGCGTGTAGCCGATCACGGATACTAGACCCACGGCGGTGCCGGTCACTACAAGCGGTATGTGCCCTTCCTGAAGTAACCCGAAGTAGAGTCCGCGTAGGCCAAAGATGGCAATGCCGGTGACCAGCGTGTTCAGCAGAATCATCGACAGGGTGCCCAATTCCGTGCCGGTAAAGGCGAACAGCGAATGGCTGATAATCAGCAGCACAAAACACATCAGCGCCATCCGCGAAATACCGAAGCGATCCCCCAAAAGGCCGAGCGCCAGCGCCGCAATAGGTCGGGTCCAGGCCCCGGTCGCGACAATCTGTGCCGCGTCGATTTCATCGATGCCGTGGCCCCGCACGGCAAACAGCGCGTACTGATCAAACGCCTTGTAGCAAGTGTAGGCACAAACCAGCACCGTCGACTGTAGCCACACTACGCGTAGCTTGATCACCGCTTTGATCTGACGGAAAAAGTCACCGGTGGACGCACTCTGCGTGTAGCTGGCTCCGCCATCCAGCCCGCGCAACGTGAACCATACCAGCACGCCGACCGCGGCTGTGACCGCCGTATAGCCGTAGATGACTTGCCGTAGCACTGCGCCTTTTTGCTCTAGTGTCGCGGCGTCATAACCCAGGGGGAACGCCACCGAAAAAGCAAAAACACCGAGTGATGCCAATACAGCGGCCAATAAACCCCGGCCGCCATCCAGTAGTCCGTAAGCGAGGCCCTGTTGCTCGCCGCCGCCCCAGGCGCGGGTCACCTTAATGAGCGCCGCCCAGAACAGCAGAATGTTGGTCAGCCCAAAAAAGCCCCAGACCAGCATGACACCGGTGACGTCGGGAAAGTTAGCCAAATAGAGGCCGCCCAGTGCAGTGGCCCATAGAGACCCTGCCAGCAGTTTGCGCGGTTCAAAACGATCTGCCAGGGGGCCACCGAAAAAGTAGGCGGCCATCGCGATGAACCCGTAGGCGCTCTGCGCCACGCCTAGCTCTGTAGCGCTGAGCTGAAAGACCTCGAGAAAGGTCGGCCGAAAGAAGCGAGTGACGTGGTAGGGGAGTGTGAAGATCGCCTCGCCCGCAAAAATTAGCGAGACGATGATCAGCCCGCGCTGCCACTTGCTGCGTGCCATTCTCAAGGATGTGCCACTTGCCACTCTAGGATTGACGCCGCGCGCGGCCACTATTCTTGCAGACCTTCTTGCGCCAACTCCTGGCGCAGCCGCTTGCCCGAGGCAGCTCGCGCTTTGGCAAAGCGGGCAATCCCGAGATAGGCCACGGGAGTGAGGTACAAGGTAAAAACCGTGGCAAGACCCATGCCTCCAAAGACTACCCAACCCACTGCAGAGCGAGCCTCCGAACCGGGCCCTGAGGCCAGAATCAAGGGCAGGGCGCCAAGCACTGTCGACACCAGCGTCATGACGATGGGGCGCAAGCGGATGCGCGCCGCTTCCTCGATCGCTTCTCGCACTGCGTAGCCCCGATCTCGTAACTGATCCGCAAACTCCACCAAGAGGATGCCATTTTTGGCGATGAGACCGATCAGCATTACCAGCCCCACTTGGGAGTAGATGTTCAGCGAGGTGCCGGTCAGGAATAAGGCGCATACCGCGGCCGCCAACCCGAAGGGCACGATGGCCATAATCACCAACGCCGAGGTGACGCCTTCGAACTGAGCGACCAGCACCAGAAAGACGATCAGTAAGGCAAAGCCATAGGTGATCAGCGTCTCGCGGTTGGTCTCTGCGAGTGCTGCCGCCTCGCCCCGGGTGATCAACGTCACGCTGTCTGGCAGCACTTCGTCAGCGAGTTCGAACAAGTCATCGACCGCGGTTTGCATCGCAAAGCCCGGTTGTATCTCGACATCGATCTCAATAGCGCGCCGCTGCTCGCGTCGGTCAAGCTGGCTGGCCACGCCGCGTTCATCGAGGCGCACAATGCTCGACAGCGGCACTAGTGCACTGGAGCGGGTGCGCACATACAGGTTCACCAGGTCGCTGGGGTCGCGAATCTTGTCTGCGCCCGCTTCCAGAATAATCGGCACGGTCTGGTCGTCGGCGTTGAGATCTACAATGCGTGCGCCGTCCACCATTACGCGCAGCGTTTGCGCCACGTCTTCCAGCGGGATATCTAGGTCAGAGGCGCGCTCGCGATCGATCTCAACCGATAGCTGGGGCTGTGAGGGGTCATAGCCGATGCGGGGGCGGCTCACCGAGTCCAGTCGCGATCGAATTTGCTCGGTGTATTCCCGGGCCGCGGCGTAGATCTCATCGTAGTCGGTGCCGAGCAAGGCAACACTCAGGCCGCCGCTCGATGCGCCCCTCAGATTCAGCGAGTTGGCGCTGAAGATACGCGTGGTCACACCTGGTAAATCGGCAAAGAGCGGTTTCAGGTCGGCGGCAATTTCCTGCTGGCTGCGCTCCCGCTCCCGCCAGTCTGCGAGCTTGGCCAGCATGAACACGTTGTTCGGGTCCCAGCGGCCCACCACGGTGAACAGGGCGATGATTTCGCCCCGCTCCAAAAGTGGGATGAGCAGGTTTTCCATGCGGTCTGCTTGCCGCTCGGTGTAATTAAGGCCCACACCGTCGGGGCCTTTGGCAAACAGGTAAATGGTGCCGCGGTCCTCTGCCGGCAAAAGCTCCTGATCGAGGAGAGTATAGAGCCCTGCGGCGCCGACCGCGGCCAGCACACAAATCGTCGTTGTGCGCCGGGGTAGGTTGAGCACCGTCTTGAGCGAAGCATGGTAGGCCTGCGCCAGTCGATTGCCCCAGTCGCTTACCCTGCGCTGCCGGGGCGCAGAAGCGGGTAGGCGCGCCATTACGGCGGGCACCAGGCTTAGTGCAACAAAAGACGAGATCGCGACGGCGACGGCGAGTACCAGACCGAACTCTTGAAAGAGCCTTCCGGCGGTGCCCGGCAGGAAAGCGATCGGCACAAATACGGCGATCAACACCGCGGTAGTAGCGATTACTGCAAAAAACACTTTACGCGTGCCGATCACGGCAGCGGCACTAGGCCCGGTCCCTTTGGCTCGCTGACGCTGTACGCTCTCCAGCACCACGATGGCGTCGTCGACAATCAGCCCTGCTGCGAGCACCAATGCCAGCAGCGTCAGAATGTTGATCGAGAAGCCGAGCGCCCAACTGGCTGCCAATGTACCCAACAGAGAAATTGGTATGGCAACCGCGGGGATCAGTGTGAGGCGCATCGAACCCGTAAACAGTCGGATCGTGCCAATCACTACGAGGATAGAAATCAGCAGCGTTGTGACGACTTCTCTAACTGAGCCCCGGATAAAAATAGAATCGTCAGAGCTAATCCGGAGGTCCACCCCTTCCATGCGAGTGTTGATGTCCGATACTGCGGCACGGACCCCGTCGGCAATGCGCACAGTGTTGGAGCCCGCCTGGCGGATGACGCTGAGACCCACGATACGCTCGCCGTTTAGTCGCACAAAGCTGGTGGCATCCTCTGGAGAGAATGCGACTTTCGCTACCTGACCAATACGGATTTCATCGCGAATGATCAGCGATGAGATATCGGCCTCGCTGGTGACCGCAGCGTCGGCACGCACCAACAACTGCTGGTCTCCCGCACGGAAGCTACCCGCCGGCACGTCCAGCGGTGCGGCCCGCAGTACCGCCGCCACATCGGCCACCGTGAGTCCATAACTGGTGAGACGCAGCGGGTCGAGGATGATCCGCAGCACACGTTGGCGAGAACCCAATAGCGAAGCATCTGCGACACCGGGTAGCGACACAATGCGCGGCACGATGTCCTGCTCCACAAAGCGATTCAGTTCCTCATCGGTATGGATGGATGAGCGGACCGCGATACGCATGATTTCGCCGGCTCGCTCGTCGGCCTTGTAAACCGAGAGTTGCTCCAGTGCATCCGGCAGATCGCGTTCGATTCGACTGATCGCCTCGCGGACGTCGGAAGCAGCTTGATCGGTATCGATCTCCGGGCGGAATTCGATCCAGATGCGGGTGCTGTTCTCCTCACTCGAGGAGTTAATGTTCATCACGCCGGAGACGCGGGCGGCTGCCCCTTCGAGGAGACGGGTGACTTCTGAGTCCATGGTTTCGGGGGAGGCACCGGGCAAGAAGGCGTTAACTGACACGACAGGGCGGTCGACGTCGGGGAGTTCCCGCACCTCAATAGCCAATAGCGCGGCGATCCCGCCAATAGCGACGAGTAGATTGAGCACCAGCACCAGCCAGGGTCTGCGCACTCCCAGCTCAGGCAAACCCCTTTTTATAGGGACGTCAGATTCAGCCATTGCCCGTGGGGTTCAGGTTGTCGCTGAGTGGTTTGAGCGCCACACCCGCGCGAACTGATTGCACGCCTTCCATGACCACGGGCTCGCCCTCGGCTAGTTCACCTTCAATCAAGATCGCTCCCGCGAGCCGTTTGACCAAACGCACTTCCCGTCTAGCGGCGCGGCCTTGCTCGGCTACCCAGACGTAGGCGCCGTCGGCGCCCCATTGCACCGCCACGTCGGGGACAGACAGAAAGGCACCGCGGGAAGCACTGATACTGATTTCAAAAGCCATGCCAGGCCGAAATCGATCGGCGCTGTTGTCGATCGCCGCTCGGGCAATGAACGCCCGGGAATTGATATCGATGCGCGAATCCACTGCGACAATCTCGCCGGACACTGGCGCGTCAGCGGCATCCCAAAGTCGCACATTAACAGGCGTCCCCCGGGTCACTCGATCGACATACACCTCGGGCACTGAAAAGTTTACCAGTAGCAGGCTGCGGTCATCGATGGTGGTGACCAGTATGTTGGTGTCGATGCGGTCTCCGACATCAATCTCGGTGATGCCCACGCGACCGGCGAAGGGCGCGGTGATGCGACGCCGGTCAAGATCGACGCGTGCTTGCTCCAGCGCAATGCGGGCGCGGGGGCCTGACACCTCCAGCCCGCACCACAC
>CAXEVD010000148.1:0-5055 GCA_963999395.1 uncultured Halieaceae bacterium | reverse complement strand
AAAGGGGATCTACCCCGCGGTAGATCCGCTCGACTCCACATCGCGGCAGCTAGATCCGCTGATCATTGGCCAGGAGCATTACGAGGTCGCGCGAGGTGTGCAGACGGTCCTGCAGCGCTACAAGGAGCTTAAGGACATCATCGCGATCCTGGGTATGGACGAGCTTTCCGAGGAAGACAAGCTGATCGTGGCCCGAGCACGGAAAATTGAGCGATTCCTGTCACAGCCTTTCCATGTGGCAGAGGTCTTCACGGGATCACCTGGCATCTATGTTTCCTTGAAAGACACGATTGCCGGCTTTAAAGGCATTCTTGCGGGTGAATATGATCACTTGCCCGAACAGGCCTTCTACATGGTGGGCTCAATCGAGCAGGCTGTGGAGAGAGCCGCCAAGCTGTAAAGCAGGCAGGGGATTGAGTAATGGCGACGACCTTACAGTGTGACATTGTCAGCGCAGAGGCCCAGATCTACTCGGGTGCGGTTGAGCTGTTGGTGGCCACCGGCGTTGAGGGAGAGCTTGGCGTGTGTTTTGGGCACGCTGCGCTGCTGACTCGCCTGATCCCCGGGCCTATCCGCGTTGTTGAGCACGGCGGAGAAGAACAGGTTTATTACGCCTCAGGTGGCTTTCTCGAGGTGCAGGGAGACGTCGTGACCGTGTTAGCCGATACTGCGGTGCGTGCAGATGACATCGACGAAGCCGCGGCCGAGACCGCGCGGAAGGATGCCGAGGACGCGCTAGCGAACCAACAGGGCGAGATCGACTACGGTCGTGCCTCCGCCCAGCTTGCAGAGGCTACCGCGCAGCTCGCCACTTTGCGCAAGCTCAAAAACCGCGCCGGCCGCGCTTAAGCACACCACGCCGCCCCAAAACCCGCTTTTTTTGGTGTTTGTTTGCGCATCTTCCCGTCTGCGCTTGCAAACCCCCCGTGGTTGTCAATGATGAGCCTTCCCTAGCCGCCTGAGCGGACACCTGCATGCTGGAAGTGATCATTTTGGCCGCCGGACAGGGTAGCCGGATGCAATCCTCGCTCCCTAAAGTGCTCCATACCCTCGCGGGCCAGCCGTTGGTGGGGCATGTGTTGCAAACCGCCCGAGCACTAAACGCTGAGCGCATCCATGTAGTCGTGGGTCATGGCGCCGAAGCAGTAGAGGCGACGGTGAGTGCGCCCGACGTGCAATGCCATTTGCAGGCTGAACAACTGGGTACGGGACACGCGGTTCAGCAAGCGATAGGTGCCTGCGATCCCACCAGCACGGTACTGGTGCTCTTTGGCGATGTCCCGCTTATAACCAAAGAAGCCCTGCAAGGCGTTGTGGTCGCGGCTGATCAGGGTATCGGCATGCTGTCAGCGACGCTCGATAACCCCTCAGGATATGGCCGGGTCGTGCGCGATGACGATGGGGACTTTGTCGCTGTGGTGGAGGAAAAAGACGCGACGAGCGAGCAACGGTCCTTGCAGGAAATTAATACGGGGGTGCTCGCGGGCAATGCCGAACAGCTGAGCGCATGGCTGAACCGAGTGGATAATCGCAATGCTCAATCAGAGTACTATTTGCCCGATGTGCTCGGACTGGCCCGGGAGGATGATATGCCGGTAACAGTGGTTTGTTCCGATAACGATTTTGACACCCAGGGTGTGAACACACCGCAACAGCTTGAGCAGCTCGAGCGCGAGCATCAGCGAGCTTTGGCCGATCAACTCATGACGGGAGGCGTACTGGTCAGCGATAGTTCGCGGCTCGATATCCGCGGGCGTCTCGAATGTGGTCGTGATGTTTGCATCGATGTGAACGTCGTGATCGAGGGTAACGTCTCGCTAGGTGACGGCGTATCGATCGGTGCGAACTGCATCGTGCGCGATGCGCAGATCGGCGCAGGTGCCCGCGTTTTGCCCTTTACCCATATTGATGGCGCCGAAGTGCTCTCAAACGCAGTCGTTGGTCCCTACGCGCGCCTTCGTCCGGGCACCGTGATTGGCGAGCAGGCCAAAGTCGGCAACTTTGTCGAAGTGAAAAACACACGCGTGGGTAAGGCCGCCAAGGCTAACCATTTGGCGTATCTGGGTGACGCGGACATCGGCAGTCAAAGCAACGTGGGCGCCGGCACGATTACTTGCAATTACGATGGCGCCAACAAGCACCGCACCACACTCGGCGAGGGCGTCTTCGTGGGCTCGAACAGCACTTTAGTGGCACCCCTCGTGATTGAGTCCGGTGGCTTCGTCGCCGCGGGCTCGACCGTCACCGACGATGTGAAAGCCGACCAGCTGGCTGTGGCACGAGGTCGTCAGCGCAATGTCGACGGCTGGCAACGCCCCGAAAAACCCGGGGACAGCGACTGATGTGTGGCATCGTGGCCGTCGCCGCGCGGCGGGATTGCACGGAGATCCTACTTGAGGGCCTGCGCAGGCTTGAATACCGCGGCTATGACTCCGCGGGATTTGCGCTGATCGATCGTGGCGGACAGCTCTCCAGTCACAAGTGTCTGGGTCGCGTTTCGGTACTCGAGGAGGCCCAGCTTTCGGCACCGATACAGGGTGGTACCGGGATCGCCCACACACGCTGGGCGACCCATGGCGAGCCGTCCGTCGTCAATGCCCATCCACATATCATTAACGAGCGCATCGCGGTCGTTCACAACGCCATTATCGAAAATCACAGCGCGCTGCGTGAGCAATTGGCAAAGGATGGTCGAGCCTGCATTTCCGACACCGACACTGAGGTGGTGGCCCAGCTGATTGAATCGGCTGTGGCTGAGGGCAACGGCTTGCTTGATGCTGTGCAGCAGGTTTTACCCCAGCTTGAAGGTGCCTATGCGCTGGCCATCGTTGACCGCGAAGCGCCAAACCGCATTGTGGTGGCGAGACAGGGCAGTCCACTGGTGCTCGGTATTGGCATCGGTGAAAATTTTGCGGGCTCCGATACCCTGTCGCTCCGCTCTGTGACAGATACGTTTATTTATCTGGAAGACGGTGATCTCGCCGAACTCAGCGCTGACGGTTATCGAATTCTCGACGCTAATGGGCAGATTGTCGAACGAGTGCCCACCCGGCTGGCACTTCAGGCAGAAGACGAGGGCCTCGGCGATCACGAGCACTTTATGCTGAAGGAGATATTCGAGCAGCCCGCACGCCTGCGCGATACGGTCAGGCAAGGTTCTGTGACAGACGAGGCTTTTGGGCCTGCGGCGGCACAGGTGTTTCCACAGGTCGCCGCCGTGCAGATTCTCGCCTGTGGCACGAGTTATCACGCAGGGCTGGTTGCCCGACACTGGATTGAGGCATTGGCGGGGTTACCTTGTCAGGTGGAAGTGGCTTCGGAGTATCGCTATCGCGAGTCAGTGACGTTGCCCAATACGCTGGTGGTGGGTATCTCGCAATCGGGGGAAACCGCTGACACGTTAGCGGCGCTTGAGCACGTCGATCCTGAGCGTGTACTCGCCCGCCTGGCGATTTGTAATGTGGATCACAGCGCGATGGTGCGCGCCAGCGAGCTGGTGTACCTCACCCAAGCCGGCACCGAGATAGGGGTGGCCTCGACCAAGGCCTTCACCACGCAATTGGCTGCGCTACTGAACCTCACCCTGTGCCTTGCCCGTCATCATGTTGAGGGCGCGTTGTCAGGGGATGAGGTGGCTGCCTCGCTCGAAGAGATGGCCGATGCTGCGGGGGCGGTGCTCGAGTACGACGCTCGCATCAAGGCGTTGTCCCATCATTTTACGAACAAACACCACGCGCTCTTCTTGGGCCGGGGCATTTATTACCCCATTGCCATGGAGGGGGCCCTCAAGCTCAAAGAGATTTCTTATATCCATGCCGAGGCTTACCCCGCAGGTGAGTTGAAGCACGGGCCTTTGGCGCTGATTGATGATGATATGCCGGTAGTCGCCGTGGCACCTGATGACCGGCTCATGGAAAAGTTGCGCTCCAACCTGGAAGAAGTGCGGGCGCGCGGTGGGCAGTTGTTTGTTTTTGCGAGCGCCAACGCCGGTTATGAGTCCGCACCCGATTGCCAGGTGCTGGAAATGCCTAGCTGCAGTGCGCTGGCGGGGCCTGTCGTGTTCACGATCGCCTTGCAGTTACTGTCTTATCACGTGGCCGTGGCGAGGGGCACGGACGTCGATAAGCCTCGCAACCTGGCTAAAAGCGTCACGGTTGAATAAGTTCGAATAATGGTTGTGTTGGAGGCAGCGATGGAAGCTTTCGCAATTTTGGGCTTTGTTTTTGGGCTGATTGCATTTTTCCGAACAGAAAGGCTTTCAAAGACCCTGAAACAAAAAGGAGTTCTCGAAGAGGGATAAAAGGAAGACAATCGACTCCCAAAATACTGAGTAAGGGCCAAAAGAGGTTAAGTGGTAAGCGCTGTGAGTAAAAAAATCGAAAATTCTGGCATTGCCGGTCACTGGATCGGGGTCGGTGCGGCACTGGGAGCTTGCGCTTTTGTGTTGACCAGAGAGGCCATCTGGATCGCGCTCGGTGTTGCTATCGGTGCCGCGATCGATTGGCAAAAGCGCAAGCACTGAAGGGAGGACACCACCAAAACGCTGAACTCGCTGCGGACTTGGTCAGAGCGACCCGCCACTGGTAGCAGCTACAGCAAGTCGCGTGTGAAGAGGTGGAGTCAGCGCCGCTATTGGCAATTGTGGCGCTGACTCAGTCAAAGCTTCGTGGGCTCAGTCGGGATTGGCGGCCTTGTAGGCGCGAATGGCAGCATTGAAATCAGCCGCCACCTGCTCTTCACGCGATACCGCAGCGTTATAGTCCGCAGCGGCGAGCGCAAATCGTTCTTCAGCGCTTTTGTCTCCCTCTGCAACGGACGCTTTTTCTGACGCCATCAGGTCATCAACACACTCAAGATATTCTGCGTTCGCGGCCTGAAAGGCCTTTACTTCCCCTTGGGCGGCGATCATGTCTTCGAGGGTTGCGCTGCCGCCGTCCGGGGTGGGCGGCGCGACCGGCACGTCACATGCTTGAGCTGTGGCATAAGGCAATACTGTGATCGCCAGCAGTAATGAGGCAGTTTGAATTTTCATTATGGAGTTCCTTTTTAGGTAAA
>CAXEVD010000147.1:0-5067 GCA_963999395.1 uncultured Halieaceae bacterium | reverse complement strand
TGGTGAGGAAGGCGCTCGTGCGCGACACGAGTTGCTGGCGCGTGCTCACAACCGTCATATCCTCTCCATGTTGGCCGAGCTGCTAGAGGGCGAAACGCTCGGGGATGTGGTCGATGTCATTGCCTGTGGCGTTGGCCCCGGGTCGTTTACCGGCCTGCGCGTCGCGGTGAGTGTGGCGCAGGGATTAGCCTGGTCTCAGGCGCTACCGGTACACGCATTCTGCTCCCTGACCGCTCAGGCGTATGCCGCGGGGCATCATGGCTTTTTGCAGGACGGTGACCGTGTGCTCTCGACCATCGACGCCCAGATCGATCAGTTGTATGGGCTCTGGGGTGGGTGGCGAGAGGGTGCTTTCGTCGCCGATGGTGACGCATTTGTGTGCGCGCCGGAGGACTTGCTTGCTGAGTCGTCGCGTCCGGCGATGGTAGTGATCGGATCCGGGGCGCGGTATCAAGAGCGCATGCCTGACGACCTCACGTCTGCGGCCCAGTGGCTGCCTGAGGTGACACCGGACGCCAGAGTCATGGCCAAGCTCTTGGGTGGGGGCACGCTATCTCTGCAGCCCGAGCCTGCCCACGCGTTGTCGCCGCAGTATGTTCAGCGCGACATTGGTTGGAAGAAATTATCGGAGCAGGGCCGCCGTGACTGATTGGGTCCAGGTGTTGGTGGTGGCCCTGATTCAAGGCATCACCGAATTTCTGCCTGTATCTAGCTCTGCGCACCTGATTTTGCCGGCGCAGATATGGGGCTGGATCGATCAGGGCCTGCTGTTTGACGTGGCTGTACATGCGGGCACCTTGTGCGCGGTGCTCTGGTACTTCCGCGACACGATGATCAACTTGGCAAAGAGTATCTTGCCGGGTGGCCCGCGGGATCAATCGGAACTGTGGGCTCTGGTGGTGGCGACTGTGCCCGTGGTGTTGGCGGGCTGGCTGTTCAAGGATGTGATCGCCACCGATGCGCGGGCTGTTAATGTGATTATCGTGACCACGCTTCTGTTCGGCGTCTTGCTGGGCCTTGCTGACCGATTCTCCCGGCGCGGCGCAAAACACACTGGCCCCGTAACGCTCTGCGACGCGCTGCTGATCGGATTGGCACAGGTGTTTGCCCTGATCCCCGGTACATCACGATCCGGCGTGACCATCACGGCCGCCTTGTTTCTGGGTTACCATCCGGCCGCCGCGACCCGCTTCTCGTTTTTACTGAGTGTGCCGGCGATTGGCGGCGCCGTGGTGCTGATGCTCGCGACCATGGGGTCAGGCGAGTCATCGCTTTCCGGGGGGGCGGCGTTCGTCGCTTTCGCGCTCTCGGCGATATTTGCGTATGCCACGATCAAAGCCTTTATGTATTGGGTAGAGAGAATCGGGCTGATGCCTTTTGTGCTGTATCGATTGGCTTTGGGAGGGGTATTGTGGGTGTGGATCATTCAGGGTTAACAACATGACGCAGATCGAAGCACTGCTCGGATTTCTCGGCGAGGCTGTCACGCCCTTTCATGCTGTGGCGGCAATGTCGCTTCGACTTCAGGATGCCTGGTTTGAGGAGGTTCAACGGTTCGACCCTGGCTATGCACTCGATTCGCGAGCTGGCCTGTGCGGCGGATATTCCACAGCTGGTGTCGCTGCTCGCGGCGTTCTACCGGCGTCTGGCCTGAAGGAAGTGAGGACATCATGAGTTCAACTCGGGTACTGACGGGCATCACGACAACCGGTACGCCGCATCTGGGCAACTATGTCGGCGCGATCCGTCCTGCCATCGCTGCCTCCAGAGATCCATCGGTGGATGCGTATCTGTTTCTTGCCGACTACCACGCTTTGATCAAAAATCGGAATCCCGATGAGGTGGCGCAGTCCAGTCGCGAGATCGCGGCAACCTGGTTGGCACTGGGTCTCGACCCGGAGAAGACCTATTTCTATCGTCAGTCGGATATCCCGGAGATCACCGAGTTGAGCTGGGTACTGACCTGTTCAGCGGCAAAAGGTCTGATGAATCGGGCGCACGCCTACAAAGCCGCTGTACAGGCCAATGAGGAGTCCGGCGAGGATCCGGACTTTGGGCTCACCATGGGGTTGTTTTCTTATCCCATCCTGATGGCCGCTGATATTTTGATTTTCAACGCACATCAGGTGCCGGTGGGTCGCGATCAAATTCAGCATGTTGAGATGGCGCGGGACATTGCGCAGCGGTTTAACCATCACTACGACGAGATATTCACCTTGCCCGAGGCGGTTGTGGATGACCATGTCGCGGTTTTGCAGGGTCTGGATGGACGCAAGATGAGTAAGAGCTACGGCAATACCATCCCGCTGTTTGGTACGCCGAAGCAGCTACAAAAGGCGATCAACAAGATCAAGACCAACTTGCTGGAGCCGGGTGAGCCGAAAGACCCCAATGACTCGACGGTGTTTCAGGTGTGGTGCGCGTTTGCCGATGAGGCGGAACGTGAACAGATGCGACAAGCCTTCGCCGATGGCATCGCTTGGGGCGAGGCCAAAAAGCAGCTGTTTGACCGGGTCAATGACGAGTTGGCGCCTGCGCGGGAGATCTACGATCGCCTGATGGAGAATCCAGAGGAGGTGGAAGCCATCCTCAAGCAGGGCGCCGAGCGCCTCAGGCCGCAAAGTACCGCGCTACTGGAAAAAGTGCGCCACGCCGTCGGCCTGCGCGCCTACCGCTAAGATTAGAGCGCCAGCGAGACGCCCAGCACGAAGCTGCGGGGCTCCCCTACGAAATACCGGTAGCTACCAAAGCCGTAGTCGGCGCGCTCCGCGTACCCCGTATCCATTAGGTTAGTCGCGACCAGCGTCAGGGTGACGTTGGTAGTCACCGCCCACGATCCTCTCAGATTCAGCAATTCGTGGCCGTCGTACTCATGCTGGTTGTTGGGGTCCAGCCAGTACCTGGCTACCCATAGCCACTCCAGCTCAGCTGTGAGCGCGGGGCCAACCTGTGAGAAGTCCGCCAGCAGTTGCACCGAGCCAAAGTGCTTTGGCGCGGTGTCTATCTCGTTGCCTTCAATACTGCCTCGCGATCCCAGCAATTGAATATCGCTGTCGTAACGGTGGCGGGCATAGCTACCGTTTGCCTTCAATGACCAGACGTTCGAGAACCGCCAGTTCAGGCTCGCTTCGACGCCGCGATGTGTCGTCTCGGCGCCCGAGACGTTGTAGCGATCCCGGTCCTGGAAAATAACGTCCTCTTTATCCATCCAGTAGGCGGCGATGTCGTAGCCGAATCGCTCATGGCTGCCGCGGACACCGATTTCGACACTGTTGAGTGACTCGGAGTCGATGTCCGCCACGGTTTGTCCTGACTGCAGGCGGTAAAGCTCCGTCGTCTGGGGTGCGCGAAAACCCCGTGCTAGGCGTGTGAATACCGTGGTCTGTTCGCTGTGGCGGCTGAGCGCTACGTTGCCTGTCCAGTCGCTGAAGCTATCTTTGCGGCTTGCTGGGCGGTAAAAGCGGCAGGCACTGGCGGTCGGCGCGCAGGCAGGGCCCGCATCGGTCAGGTTGTCGTAGTCATAGCGGGTCTCTTCCAAACGCAGGCCGCCATCAAGCCGCCAGTGATCTGACAACTCCCAGGTCACATTCGCAAACCCGGCCAGCGTGTCGGCTTCGACCTCGTAGTCGTAGTGCACGCCGTCGGGTTGGTTGGGGCTGAAAAACGCCTCCTGCACTTCAAGCAAGGCGCCCTCTGTGTGATCGATATCGACGCCGGCCAGCCACGTCAGCCGGTCGCGCTGTCCGCGGGCGACGGCTTGCAGGCCAAGGCTACGGTGACGATTGCTCTCGGTCGCCTTCCAGGGCAGGTAATGCTGCAGGAAGGTCATACTGTTACTGCGCCAGTATGGTCGGAGCGTGACCTCTGCATCGGCGCCCCAATCGCGAGTGAATCCCAGATATCCGCGAGCCGTCCAAGCATCGCGATAGGCCTCAGGATTGGGGTTTTCCTCCCGGGCATCGTCATCCTCGTAGGCCTCGAAGCCCCGGATATAGCCAGCGGTTTCCTGATTGAGGTTGCTGCCCTCGAGCAAGCCTTGAACCCGCCAGTCCTGCCAGTCGTGATCGATGCGCAGCGTCGCTTTTTGCTGGTCGTACCCCGAGGCATCCTGATAGCCCCCGTATGCCGTGGTCTGGACCGATAGCGCCAAGCTGCCGAAGGCGGCGCTCCCCGCGAGTCGGTAGTAATCTCGGGAGCCTGCTTCGACTTTGATCTGGTCCGGCGTGTCGCTGACGCTACGGCTCAAGACATTGATGATCCCGTGCTGCGCGTTCGAGCCGAAGACCACGGTGGCAGGTCCTTTCAGCACTTCCAGCTTGCCCGCTTGCAGTAAGTTCGCATCGAACAGCTGATTCACGTTGCAAAATCCGGGGGATCTCAGGCTGATGCCGTCTTGTGCGGTCATGAATGAGCCGCAGCTGCCAGCGCCGGTTAGCACAGGTGAGCGCAGGGAGATCAGGGATTCCTGACCGTTACCGCGGCTGACCCAGGCTCCCGCAACGCGATTGAAGACCTGATTGCTGTGCTGCGCCGCGATACGCTCGATGGTCGAATCATCGAGTGCTGACCAGGCAACGGGCAGTGTGAAGGCCGCATCGGGAGTGCGCGATGCCGTGACGATGACGGTTTCCAGTGCGGTGCTCTCTTCGGTCGTTTGTGCGTGCGTGCCTTGCTGCAGGGCGAGGCACCCCAGCAGTGCGATGTGAAACGCTTTTGTTGCGTTGGCAACTAGGTAACGCTTCTTAGCTTGAAAAAACATTGAATAGGAACTCAAAAAAACAAAACAAATAATTTTAATTAATTTAATCATTTTAATGTTAGTATAATATTTTTTAAGCTAAATTATGATCATAAAAACACAATTTAAATTAAAAGAATACGTAAATGGTCTTTATTTGGTTTCAACTCCTTTAGGAAATCTAAAAGATATAACCTTGAGGGCAATTGAAGTTTTACAGCAATCTCATTATATTTTATGTGAAGATACCCGAGTTTCAAAAAATCTTTTAGACAAATATCAAATAAAATCAAAATTAATTTCAAATCATAAATTTAATGAGAAAAAAA
>CAXEVD010000146.1:0-5080 GCA_963999395.1 uncultured Halieaceae bacterium | reverse complement strand
GTAGCCCCGGGCGTTGGGGTAGAGGTCGGAGCTGCCCAACGCAATCGCGTAATCGCGCATGCGCTCGGCGTCTAGGGTGCGCCCGGCGACCAACATGATCACCGGCTTTTCGCTGTCGCAGGTCATATCGATCTCTGAGTCGTCGGCGGAAAGGGCGTTGTTTATGCCCAGTGTTACGCAGCACAGTCCAAGGGCGCTTTTAATGAGTACGTTCATGGTGTGTCCTTTTTTATATTTTGGTGTTTTTGTTTTGCGATGCTAACTTTTGTGCGCGACTAGCGCCGGTAATCCAGCGGTGGGTCACGATCGCCCAGTAAAGGTACGTAGGCAAAATCCGGTCCGCGCCGGTCATTAAATTCAGCGGTGGCTGCGTCCACCAGATCCGGCTGTCTCAGCAGATCAATCGCCGTGGCGGCGAGCACTTCCGCGGCCAGCAACGTGCCCTTATGTGCCAGCGGCGTGCCGCCCGTGGCGACTGCCTGCCAGGTATGCAGGCCGGTACCCGGTATAAAAGTTGCCGTACCGAGCCCAACAGTGGGCACGTTCCAGCTTACGTCGCCGACATCGGTAGAACCCTTGCTTTGCTTAATCTCGAAAGGCTCGATCACGCCCTCAGAGCCGGGCTCGTAGCGTCCGCTGGGTAAGGTCTTGGCAATCTCGGTGGCAAACGCCCGATCCGCCTCGTCGTACTGCGGCCCGCCCAGTGCCACCAGATGATCGTAGGCCACCCGCGCCAGTACTTCGTTTGGCAGCACGCTGTGGTTGCCGTGAATCACTTCATACTCGAGCGTGGTGCCGGTGCCCAGCGCGGCGGCCTCGGCCGCGGCGATCACGCGATCCCACAGGGTGGCCAGCAGGCCGGCATTGGGGTGGCGCACGTAGTAGAAGCTCTCGGCGAAGTTGGGTACCACGTTGGGCGCAATCCCACCCTCGGTGATCACGTAGTGGATGCGGGTTTCCTCGGGCACGTGCTCGCGCAACAGATTGACCATAAAGTTCATGGCCTCAATGGCGTCCAGCGCCGAGCGACCGCGCTCAGGACCGGCGGCGGCGTGGGAGGACACCCCCGAAAACCGGAACTTCGCCGATTTATTCGCGAGCGTGCTCGAAGGGCTCGCGGTGTTGTCATCCCTAGGGTGCCAATGGAGCGCCACATCAACGTCATCAAAAGCGCCGGCGCGCACCAAATAGACCTTGCCCGAGCCACCCTCTTCGGCCGGCGTGCCATAAAAACGCACCGTGCCGGCTTGGCCGGATGCCTCGAGCCAGTCTTTAACCGCCAGTGCCGCACCGAGCGAGCCCGCGCCAAAGAGATTGTGCCCGCAGGCGTGGCCGCTGGGTTTGCCCTCAACCGCTTGAGCGTAGGGCACGGCGGCCTGTGAAATCCCGGGCAGGGCGTCGAACTCCCCCATGATGCCAATCACCGGTGCACCGCTGCCAAAAGTGGCGGTAAACGCCGTGGGGATATCGCCAATGCCCGTGCTGATCTCGAAACCCGCCTCAGCCAGCGTGTGCTGCAACAGCGCACTCGACTGCGTCTCGAGGTAACCGAGCTCAGCCCAGTCCCACAGCTGGTCCGCCACGGCGGTGACGGTTTGCGCGTGCGGGCTGACCCGTGTCAGTGACCTTTCTGATCCGCCATTACTAACACCGATCGCACTCAAGGTGTGCGTCGCAATCCAAGCGCCGAGTAGGCCAGCTAAAAGTCGTTTAGTGGCACTTCGTTTGCGCCTGGTGCTGATCTTTGAGTGAGGCATCGTGAGAGTCATCGTAGGGTCCAGCTTAAGGTCCGGAGGGGTTTGGGTCAGAACGTGTTCTTTGAGTGAAGTGTGCGCCAGAAAAATCGGGTTGAGCAAAATGCGGCTCAACGCGTTGCCCAGAATCATACGCCGCTCGCAGTTTTGCCGCACGCAGTCAGCGCCGACAGACCAACATTGAACAAAGTTAAAGGGGGTAATGAAGAAAACGCGTGCATGGCTAACAGAAGAAGTGGGGGTGCAGAGAAGGTCAGGGGTACAAGTGACGAGCGATGCTGTATGGTGCGGTCTCGCCCTGATAGCGCCTTGTAACAGGGGTGAACTGCTACAGTGCGCTCACCTTACAAAGCAATATCAAACATATTCGACCAGGAGAGAGACCCGTAACGATGAACCGACAGTGGCTTTTACACGAGCGCCCCGTGGGCATGATTGGCCCTGAGCATTTTAAATACGTCGAGACCGACATCCCCGAGCCCGACGACGGCGAAGTGCTAATTCGCAACCTGATGTTCTCTTTTGACCCCACCCAGCGTGGCTGGACCATGGATCGCGAGAGTTACCTGCCGCCGGTGCAGATCGGCGAGCCTATGCGCGCGGGTTGCGTGGCGCAGGTAGTGAAGTCGAATCATCCGGATTTCTCGGCAGGTCAGATGGTGCAGGCCACCAATGGCTGGCAGGACTATGCAGTCGTTGACCCTGCGCACCCGCCCTCGAGTTTACGCGCCATGCCGGAAGGCGCGCCCCCCGAGATGATGCTCTCGGTGTTGGGCGTTACCGGGCTCACAGCGTACTTTGGTCTGCTTGATTTGGGCGATCCCCAACCAGGCGAGACCGTCCTAGTCTCGGGTGCGGCAGGTGCCACGGGCTCCGTTGCCGGGCAGATTGCCAAGATCAAAGGCTGCCGTGTGGTCGGCATTGCGGGTGGCCCCGAGAAGTGTGCCTGGCTCACCGAAGAGGCGGGCTTTGATCACGCTATTGACTATAAGCAGGGCAACCTCGATCAGCAGATTGCCGATGCCTGCCCCGAGAAGTGGAATGTGTTCTTCGATAATGTCGGTGGCGACACCCTCGAGGCGGCGCTGAATCACCTCAATATGCGCTCACGCGTGGTGATGTGCGGTGGTATCGCCAACTACAACGCGACAACGCCACAGCCGGGCCCCACCAACATCATGAACCTTGTCATCATGCGCAGCCGCATGGAGGGCTTTATCGTGCTCGACTACCTGCCGCGCGCAGGGGAAGCCATTAAAGACCTGCTGGGCTGGATTGGTGAAGGCAAGCTCAAGTACCAGATCGACATGCAGGAAGGGTTCGAGAACATCCCCACCACCTTGCAGCGCCTGTTTACGGGCAAAAATCTTGGTAAACAGCTACTTAAGGTCGCTGAACCCGAGTAAATCCGCGCCTGCGATTGCAGGCGAACCCCGCTATCATTCGCGCCCGATCCGCTTTGGCGATGTCGGGCGGTACATTGTGTGCCGGGGTGCTGGTTTTTCACCGGTTTGGCTTCGATCCGCGGCACCTTGCTCGGGCGTATAAAAGGCCGCGGCGCATAGAAGAATATGTCTTGATGGAGATTTCACGGATGATCAACTTTACGCTAAACGGACAAGCGGTCCAGACGGACGCCGATCCCAGTACCCCCCTCTTGTGGGTCGTGCGAGACCATTTCAAGCTCAAAGGCTCTAAGTTCGGATGTGGTGCCGGGCTCTGTGGCGCCTGCACCATGCATGTGGATGGCGCGGCCATGAAGACCTGTGTGACACCCATTGTGTCGGTAACCGACAAGTCCATTACCACTATTGAGGGTCTGGGTACGCCGGAAGAATTACATCCCCTCCAGGCAGCTTGGCACGAGCACGCGGTGCCACAGTGTGGCTACTGCCAGTCGGGCCAGATTATGGCCGCGGCAGCGCTCCTCGACGCCAACCCCAATCCCAGCAGTGACGAAATTGATGCCGCGATGTCGGGCAACATTTGCCGCTGCGGTTGCTACCCGCGCATCAAGCGTGCGATCCAGTCAGTGAGCAAGAACGCGCTGGCATACGATGCGATGACGCAGACGGAGGGCAGGGCATGAACACGGTCAATGTCTCGCGTCGTCGCTTGTTGCAAGCCAGCGCCGTGACGGGCGGTGGGCTAGTAGTGGGCCTTGCGTTCACCGGTTGCTCAGGCGCGCCCGCAACGCTGCCGATCGCGAGCACCGAGGGTGCTTGGACCCCGAACGCCCTCCTGCAGATTCTCCCCGACAACACGATCCGCTTTTATACCGCCCGCTCGGAGATGGGGCAGGGCGTCACTACTGGCCTTGCCACCCTGGTTGGGGAAGAGCTCGATGTGAATCCGCTCGATATGGATATCCGTCTGGCAGGAGTGCACGAGGATTACGTAAACCCGGCCTTTGGCATGCAGGGCACGGGCGGCAGTTCTTCCATCCGGGCGCATTACATGCAGTTGCGCCAGGTCGGTGCCAACACCCGCGGGCTCATTCTTGAGGCGGCGGCACAGGATCTGGGCGTATCGGCTTCGGCACTAAGCACCGAAAACGGTTTTGTCCTGCATGGTGACGAGCGCCACCCCTATGCCACCTTTGTCAAGACCGCGCAGTCGCTGAGCATTGAGGCTGACGCGCCATTGAAGCCTGCGTCCCAGTTCCAGTACATCGGCCAAGAGACCAAGCGGGTCGATGCGATCGCCAAGGCGACCGGCACCGCCGAGTTCGGCATCGATGTCGATGTGCCCGACATGCATTACGCGGTAATCGTGCGTCCACCGGTGGCTCGTGCGAAGGCGCAATCTGTGAATGCGGCAAATGCCAAGGCGATGCCCGGCGTGATCAATATTTTTGAGGTGAGCACCGGTGTAGCTGTTGTGGCCGAGACCTTCTGGCAGGCCAAGCAAGCGGCAACCAAGGTGGAGGTGCAGTGGGAGTCAATGCCCCTCGATTCGCTCGATACTGACACACTGCGTCTGGATTACGCGGCGGCCCTGGATGCCAATGACGGTGTAGAAGGCCCGGTTGAAGGCGATATCGACGAGGCTTTGCAATCCGCCGCCAAGACCCATGAAGCGGAGTATTGGGCGCCCTTGTTGTCCCACTCGCCCATGGAGCCCATGAACGCCGTGGTGCGCATAGAGGGTGATCAGGCTGACGTCTGGACGGGTATTCAGTTCCCTTCAGCGGTGCCGGGGCTCGTTTCGCGTGTGGCAGATATTCCCGCTGAGAACGTGCGCTTTCATCAAACCTACCTAGGGGGCGGGTTCGGCCGCCGGGGCTCGCCCTCGCACATTATTGAGGCCGCCGAAATTGCCAAGGC
>CAXEVD010000145.1:0-5082 GCA_963999395.1 uncultured Halieaceae bacterium | reverse complement strand
GCGGAGGCGGAAGCCATTTGCGAGAAGATTGACGCGTTAAAGGCGGAAGAGGATGACTACGGCTTAGAAAGACCGGCTCCCCCACTCACGCAGCCTCTTCCCAGGCTGGAAACGGATCCGGAAGCGTCTCCCAGAACTGACGACCGTTGAGCAACTCATCTTCGGTGAGTAGGCAGGCGTCCAAAGCCTCATTCATACGCTCTTGGTCAAGATTCTGGCCGATAAAAACCAGTTCCTGACGCATATCACCGAAGGGCTCTTCCCAGCTATTCTCAATACTCTCGAGATATTCTGGGTCATCGGGCCAGTGCACGCGCGGTACCGCAGACCAAAAGCGGCCACCAAATCCATAGCGTGCGATACCGCCGGCCTGGCTCCACTGACCTGCAAACTCGGGGCGTGTTGCCAGCCAAAAGTAACCTTTTGATCTGAGTAACTTCCCATAGCCTTCCGTGCCGTGCAAAAACTGAAAGAACTTTTCTGGGTGGAAGGGTTTGCGCGCTGAGTAAGTAAAGCTCGAGATACCGTACTCCTCAGTTTCAGGAATGTGCTCCCCTCGCATTTCCTTCAACCAGCCGGGAGCCTGTTGCGCGCGCGAAAAATCGAAGCGGCCCGTGGCGATGACTTCGTCTATCTCGATTGCGCCGTGAGCAATCGGGATTAACTTGGCGTCGGTGTTGAGCGTTTTCAGGATCGCTTTTAAACGCTCAATTTGCTCCGGGCTTACGAGGTCGGTTTTGCTTATTAGGATGACGTCGGCGAACTCAACTTGGTCCACGAGTAAATCTGCAACACTGCGCTCGTCGTCCTCTCCCAGCGACTCCCCTGTGTCCTGAAGAAATTTGGCCTCTTCATAATCTTTTAAAAAATTAACAGCATCGACCACGGTCACCATGGTATCCAGATCTGCCACCTCGGACAGCGATACACCCTCCTCATCGGCAAAGGTAAATGTCTCGGCTACGGGCAGCGGTTCAGAAATGCCGGTTGATTCAATGACGAGGTAATCAAAGCGGCCCTCATCAGCCAATTTTCGAACTTCTTCCAACAAATCTTCCCGAAGGGTGCAGCAGATGCAGCCATTGCTCATCTCGACCAATTTTTCTTCGCTTCGGTTAAGTGTGACTTCGTTTTTGACAATCGCGGAATCGATGTTGATTTCACTCATATCGTTGACGATGACAGCGACCCGCCGACCCTCGCGGTTGTTGAGAATATGACTGAGCACTGTGGTCTTTCCGGCGCCGAGAAAGCCGGATAAGACGGTGACTGGTAAAGGGTGATTCATGCTCATAGGGAACTTTCCGCAGTCATCTCACTCGTTTTGGGTAAGGTCTAGAGAAGGGGGTATTCGGTGAGGCGGCCTTAGTTGAGGTTCGTGCCCAAGCCTTTCTCTAGCCCTTGGATTTGCCGCACCGCGTATCTCGCCCAGTCGTTACACACAGCGAGCAAGGTTGGGGTGAGTGAGCGCAAATTCTGCGCAACACCCACCCCCCCAGCTGTGCTTAGAAGTTCAGCTGCACTCTCACGCCGATGTTGCGGCCCGGGATTGGCACTTCATTCTTCACAAAAGAGGCGTGGTTACGTGCCGCTTCGTCCGTCAGGTTGCGCGCAAAAGCACTCAACGTGAGCTGAGTCGAGTCACTCAGCCCGAAGGACATAGAGGCGAACGCATCGACCAATGTGAAGCCGTCCGTGACCGACTCACCGGGTGCAACGCTGGTCTGCTTCTCAACGTCCTTGACTAACAATCTCGCGGAGAAGTTGTCGAGTGTGTACTGCGCGGAGAACATGTTCCGTGCCGGCACAATTCTTGGCACGTCTTCTCCGTTGGTAAATTCGGCGTCGACCTCATCGCGAGACAGGCTAAGCTGCAACGCGCCGCGCGGCAGCTCAATCACTGTACCCACTTCGATCTCGTAACCCGTGAACTCAGCATCTTGCTGCCGATATTCTGCGAGCATCAAACCCCCGTGATCATCGTGTTCTTCGTCATGGTGCTCCTCACCATGATGATCCTCGTCGTGGTCACCTTCTTCATGATGATCTTCGTCGTGGTCGCCCATGTGCGCTTCATGCTCTTCTTCAGTCTCATCGCGCAGATAAATGTAGTTATCAATGCGGTTGTGATAGACCGAAGCTCGGCCGTACCAGCCATTACGCTCAAAGCTGAACGTTAAATCGATACCGTCGGCGCGCTCGGTGTCCAGCGTAACGTCGCCCACCTCGTACCGGTTGGTAGCCAGGTGCTCACCATTCATAAACAGCTCTATGGCCGAGGGCGTTTTCGAGACGCTGGAGAGGCCCAGAGATACATTCGCGTAGTCGTTCAGGTCGCGGGTGAGCATCGCAGCGATGCTGAAGGCGTCTTCTTTGTACGACTGAGGCTCGAAGACCATTTCTTCTCCGTGGTGATCATCATGGTGGTCATCTTCGTGCTCTTCATCTTCGTGCTCTTCATCTTCGTGCTCTTCGTGATGCATTTCAGCGATGAAACCGTCGCGCTCAATGCGGTCAAATCGCAGGCCCAGATCGAGGGTTGCAAAGCCTAAGTCGTCTGACGTGAAAAGCCCAACAGTGGTCTCCGTACTATCAACAGGGGCCATAAAGGCCTCCTCGCCGATAATCGCCATCTCTTCTTCGGCGTAGTTGAAGACCAGTCTTCGTACGCGCTCGCCGGCGCTCAGATCGAGGGCAACTTGTAGTTCGGTAGATTCGTTAGAGAAGACAGTGGGTCCATGTTCATCATGATCGTCGTGCTCTTCTCCTTCGTGCTCTTCTCCCTCGTGCTCGTCGTCGTGGCCCATCTCCATATGGCCCTCAGAGAGCTCGTAATCGGTATCTTTGAACACGAAGTCAACAGATTTGAGCCAGCCGAAAGAAGTGTTTAGGGATCCTCTGAATGTCACTGTTTCAGATTCAGTTTCAGCGGCAACGCGTTCCTCACCGTGCTCATCGTGATGGTCTTCGCCTTCATGCTCTCCTTCGTGATCTTCCTCGTGTTCGTCATCGTGATGTCCTCCATGACCGCCGTGTCCACCAGGAGGCTCAACATGAAAGGGAATGCCGTAGGTTGTGCTGTTGTCGGTGTAAGAAAGGCCGACATAACCCCAGTCGCCGGTCTTTGAAAGACCCAGTCGATGAGAGGTTGCCTCGTAGTCAGAGTTGGCTAAGTCGCCTTCAGCGCCATGCTCCTCGTGTTCTTCACCGTGATCGTCGTCATGGTGCTCTTCATCATGGTCATCATGCATTTCAAGCACAGCATTTTTCGGGACCTCATAGTTTTCGAGATCCTGGTCCTGGAAGCTATAAGTGAGATTCAGGCCGCCAATGTTGCTCCTGATGGCGAAGTCTGCTGCTTCCCCATCATTCACGGACTGAGCCTCAGCACCGAGCATCCCACTGAAGCCCTCTAGATCGATCACGGGAATGGTATTGTCCACGATGTTGACGATGCCGCCTGATGAACCGTTTGAATACATCAGCGCTGAAGGACCGCGGACGACTTCAATTTGTTGCAGGTCAGTTAGCGACGCGTCAATAGCATGATCAGGTCCCAGACCCGATACGTCCCGAATAACCGTGCCGTTATTCAGCACTTTAACGCGGGTGCCACTCAGGCCGCGAATAATGGGCTGTCCAGCTGCGGCGCCAAAGTCTGCTGTCGAGACGCCCATCAGAGAATCAATGTGCTCCCCCAGCGACTGAACGCCAGCTGCTTCAAGATCTTTGCCGCCCAGCACGTGGACAGGATCCTTCAATTCTGCCGTCGCGCCCGTGAACGAGGCTGTGACCACAACTTCTTCGGTCAAAGTGTCGTCGTCGCCAAAGGCTGCCATGGGAACCAGATAAAAAACTGCAACTGCGTGGGCTACTGATCGGCGCATACCAAACTCCTAATAAATCTTTGGGAAAGGACCGTTTCTAATAGTGGAGACGGAGAGCGGGTGTTGGTCATCGAAATGGGCTGCCTCACTGGCAATGCCACGCCAATAGATACCAACCCGACTATCGCGCCAACCGACTGCTTACAACATCATGATACACCATATCATTTTCGGTGCCACGGCCGGAAGCTTTTAGGAAAGCCAATTCGAGTGTGAAAAATCCTTATTTGCCCAACTTGCGTCAAGCGGTGCTAGGATCGTCAGCCACTTTGGTTGAGGCTTTATCAGGTCCTTGCGTGGGTTAAGCAGATTCACTACGCCCTCACACTCCCATCGCGCACCGAGATATGAAACCGACCGCTGTCAATGTGATTACCGGCTTCCTGGGCGTGGGAAAGACCACGGCCATATTGAATCTTCTGCAGCAGAAGCCAGACGACGAACTGTGGGCGATCCTCGTCAATGAGTTCGGGGAAATTGGTGTTGATGGTGTCTTGCTAAAAGGTCAAGCCCCTGTTCGCGACGATGTCATGGTCTTTGAGATTCCAGGCGGGTGTATGTGTTGTGCTGCTGGCCTGCCCATGGAGATGGCATTGAGCCAACTATTTTTTTTGGCCTCGCCCGATCGCTTAATAATTGAGCCGACAGGCTTGGGGCATCCCGCCGAGGTTTTGAGTGTGCTTGCCAGCGATGCCTATCGAGATCGTCTAGCGCTCCACACGACGGTAGCCTTAGTCGATGCTCGTAATATGGCTGACGATCGACATTCCCAGCATCCCAGCTTCATACAACAGCTAGAGATTGCTGATGTCATTTTGGCCAACAAGGCCGATTTGGCGACAAACTCAGATCTGCAGCGGTTGAGCACATATTTAGAGCAGTTGAACGTGCCTCATGCTGACTTACTCCTCGTTGAACACGGCGCTATGGACCTTTCGATCCTTAGCGGGCGCTCTGCCTGGTCGCCAATAGAGAGAGCACATCACCATACTGACGCAGACTATGTCTTAGCGGCAGACTTGCCCATGCCTGCCTGCGGATTTTTGCGAGCCGATAACAGCGGCGAGGGCTTTGAAAGTGTGGGCTGGCGGTTTAGCGCCGACAAAACCTTCGATTACGCCAAAGTGGTTGCTTTTTTGAGGGGTGTGGATTCCGACCGCATTAAGGCAGTGCTGATCACCGACCGGGGCATTGT
>CAXEVD010000144.1:0-5137 GCA_963999395.1 uncultured Halieaceae bacterium | reverse complement strand
TCAAGCCAGCATCTTTATGACCCTTTCGAGTGAAATACTGGGCAAGGACCGGGCCGCTCAGAACACCTGCAGAACCACAGAGCAGGGCAATGCTGCCATAACCGCGGCCAGCATCTGCGATATCCATCCCGTGAACTCTGATCAGCAACGTCGGCACCCAAGCCTGCAGGGCATACAGAGTAATCACGATAAATGGTGCGCCAAGCAGATAGGCGCCATATATCTTTTTTCTGGAGCGCACGAAATCCATGCCCTCGCTCCACGACACGTTTCTCACACCTGTATCGCCCAGCGTCTCCCTTCTCATGGGTTCAGCGAGGGTGGCCAGAATCATGGCCAGAAGAACCCCCGGCAGGCCCACCGCGATGAACGTGAATTGCCAGGAAGCAATATCTCCCAGTATCGGCAACGTGACCTGATCAGCCCAACTAATGACCTCTGCCCCGATAATGAGCGACAAGCCCGCACCCAGGTAGGGACCCATTAAAAATATACTGACCGGCAACCCTCGTTTTTCCTCGGGGAAATAATCAGCAAGCAGCGACCACGCGGCAGGCGTCACTGAGGCCTCGCCGGCCCCCACACCCATTCTGCCAATCGCCAATTGAGTCATCGTTTTCGAGAGACCACAGAAAACGCAGGCGACACTCCAGAAAATGATGCCGCCAATCAGCACTTTTACCCTGCTCACGGTATCGACCAGTCGCCCCGCGGGGATGCTGAGGATCAAATAGGGGACGACAAACGCCAAACCCTGCAAGAAACTGATTTGAGTATCGGACAGCAGCAAATCAGCCTTGATCGGCTCGACGAGCAAGTTGACGATTTGTCGGTCAATAAACGAGAAGGTGTAGGTGGCAGTCAGGACGATGGTGGCGTACCACGCCAGCGAGGTACTCGATGTAAAGCGACGATCATTCATCCGCCGCCTCGTTGAATGCACTCAATGGCTGGGGACGAGCAAGCAGTTCAACCAGCTTGAATTTCTGAATTTTTGTGGCGGAGGATGGCCACTGCTCAACGAATCGGACGATGCGGGGCACTTTGAAGGACGCGATATTGTCTCTACAAAACTCGATGATTTCCTCCTCCCCACAATGTGCGCCTTCAGAGAGCTCAATAAACGCTGCGGGGACCTCTCCGAGCCGATCATGCGGCGCCCCGACTACCTGAGCCATTTTTACGGCGGGATGAGTGAGCAATAACCCCTCTATCTCCAGGGCTGCAACGTTCTCACCACCCACCTTCAACATGTCCTTTAGTCTACCGCTGAAGGAAAGCCGCCCCTGCGCGTCCAGCGCGCCGATATCACCCGTTCGCAACCAACCATCCTCGGTCATCACCGCCCGTGTTTTCTCGGGATCTTTATAATAATCAGTAAACAGGGCGTAACCTCTCAACTGAATTTCACCCTCCTCATCTGGGCCGAGTTCACTCTGGGATTCTGGGCAAACAATACGGGCCTCTAGCCCCTCAAAAGTCCGACCACAGGTGTGCGCCCTCTCGATGTCGGTCTCATCAGCACTACCGTGGCACGCGACCCCTGAAATCTCGGTCAATCCGTAGGCACTGACGTGCACAGCCTGCGGGAGTTGCGCCATGTTCTCGAGAAGCCGCGACGCCGGCGCGACGTTATTCACCAACCGCACTCTGGCCATTTTGTCGGCTTTAAAATCCTGGTGCGACAGCAGATCTCCCATGATTGCAGGAAAAGCCGGAAACAAAATCGTGGGTTCGACGCGATAAATTTGCTCAAGTGCGCGATCAACGTCGAAGTGCGTGTCAGACACATAGGCCGCACCACCCCACATGCTGGCCACCATAGGTAGCAGACTCGACATATGGAAAAACGGTAAGGGATCCCAAAGACAGTCATCCTCTGTAATCGCAAAGCGCTCTTGTTCCGCGGCGGCGTTTCGCACAAACGCCCCGTGAGAGAGCCTGCATCCCTTGGGCACCGAAGTCGTGCCGGAGGTATAGATCATCAGGCAGATGGACCCCAATCCCACACTCGCTGAGCGCTCAGTGACTGCCTCGTCAGTGACATCTCTTCCCCACTGGTCAAAATCTGTTAACGAGATAAACCCGGGTTTCTGAGTAGCCTCAAACATGACAACTGACTTTAGTAATGGTGCTTCCTCAATGCGTAGCTGGCTTGGATCGGGCGAAGTAGTGAGTTCTGGATAGCAATCGGTCAGGTGGGTAGAGAAGTCGACCCTGCCGTCGAATTGCGAAGTGGTGAATAGCAGGCGGATATCGCTGTCGGCGATCACCTGCGTCAATTCCGCACCGCGATATCTCGCATTTAGCGGCACTGCCGTGGCGCCAGCCATACTGATAGCAAAGATGGATTCAACATACTCTGGCAAGTTGAGTGACAGAATCCCAACGTGATCGCCGGCCCGCACACCGGCTCCAATTAAAGATCGCGCCTTTCGCTTGGCATTAGCCTGCAAGTCACTGAACGTCAGCTCCGACTCGGGGAATATCAGCGCCCTCTTATGAGGCCACTGTGCTGCCGCAACAACGAGCAACTCATCTAACTTCATCAGCTAATCCCCATCGCTTTTAGTTTACTCACTGACAAGGCCGCTCCAGACAAAAAGGGCCCCGTGTGGAGCCCTTGTTGGTAACCGCATTAGTGAGCTTCGGCTAGCGACGAGAGTCCTGTCAGAAGCGATAGCTGATATCTGCCCCCCACGTGCGAGGGTGTGCATAGTTTATCCGCTGATTGGTAGCCGCCATCACTGAATCATTTAAATAGATTTCGTCGGTCATGTTTTTACCCCATAGGGAGACGCTTAAGTCATCACTGACAGCATAAGTCAGCCTCCCATTTAGAATTCCATGTGATGGTTGAATCAAGGAATCTGAGGCCGGGTTGAGAACAAAGTCAAAGTAGTACTCATCCGTCCAAGAGTAGTTTAGGTTCACTGAAACCGGACCCATCTCATAGTTGCCCGCGACAAAAAACGACATATCGGCAGCGCGCAACAAGGGATGGCCTTCTGCATTGAAGAATTCCAACCCGTAGCCAATAGCAGTCGGATCACCGGTCAATATAGTGTTGGCAACCCGTCCACCCGTCTCGTAGTCCTCGTACTCTGCATCCAGGAACTCACCCCCGAAACGCACGGTCAAGTTGTCTGTAGCGGCCCAGGTAAAGTCAAAGTCAATCCCTTTAACACTGGAGTCAGCGGCATTTTCAGTGGTTACGGTACCCGTTCCCTTGGCTGCTCGGGTGACCTGTAAGCCCGTGTAGTCGTAGAAGAATACCGAACTGGTCAAGCGCAAATTGTTGGTCAGATCTGCTTTGTAGCCAAACTCAATCATATCGAGTTCCTCGGGATCCAACGCCTCACCACCGCGGCGCGTGGGGGCGTTGTACCCACCGCTTTTAAATCCAGTCGAGTAAGTAGCGTAAGCGATACCGCCGTTTGCGAAGCTGTAAGTGAGCGTGACCTTGGGATCGAAGGAGCTCCATTCCTCTCCATCCTCATTTGGCAAGAGTGCAGCAGCTAGGGTGATTCTCTCGTTCTGCGCATATTCAGTGCTCGAGGGCCTCCAATAGATATCTTTTTCCTCTTTGGTATAGCGCCCACCGACAGAAATTGTCCAGGCATCAGAGAGTTCGTAATCAACTGAAGCAAAGACGCCATATGTGTCGAGCCAATAAGTGCCCCAACCAGTAGACGCCGGCACATTGCCACCGCCGATCGCGCCAATACGCAGGTCAAAATCATAATTGACCTCCTGATCGAAATAATTCATGCCAACGATCCAACTGAGCGGACCTGTTCCATTTGATGAAATCTCGATGCCAGCGCTGGTTTCCTCGGACTGGTTTTCTGTCATGGTCACATCGATATCGTTAAAAGAGTTGCCATCGTAGTCACCCCAACGTCTCTCATTGTTGCTGGCGTCAGTCACATAGGCCGCAACGTCAAACGCACTAAAGGAGGCATCTAGCCTGAGAGAGCTGCTATTCATGTGATGCTTTGGCCCGTCGGGGTTCAGATCAGGGCCGGTAGTGGAGCTGGCAATTTTAAAACGGTCCGTAGTCGTAATGCCGCCGAAGGCAATGCCGCGTGCGATGCCAGAATCGGCACTCACCGCACCCATATTGGCCAAATCCTTGAGTGAGGCGAACATATGACCTAATTCGATACTCACATTTTCTGTCACGTCCCACCGCGCCCGGATTCTGGCCATGAACTCATCGAGGTCATCGTAATCGTAACCGCCCTCTATGATATTTTCCTTGAAGCCGTCGCGCTTCCTTTGCTGCGCGGACGCTCGGATCGCGAAGTTGTCGGTAATTGGCACATTGATCGTACCGCGCGCGTGTCGATAGCTGTAATCGCCCGCGCCAACTGTGATATCCCCCTCTAATTGGTCTGAGACGGGATTACTGATTACTCGGATCGCGCCGCCCGTGGAATTCCTGCCAAACAGTACGCCCTGTGGACCTTTCAACACCTCAATTCGATTGACGTCAGTCATACCGAACATCACGCCTGATTGACGTCCCACGTAACGGTCGTCGACGTAAACAGCCACACCCGTGTCCAGACCCGCCTGAGATACGCGCGTGCCCACTCCCCGCAGATAAATCTGTGCCCAGACACCGGTGTTTTGAAATGTCAGGCCAGGTGTCACGAGTGCCACACCGCTCATGTCAGTGACAGCGTACTTCTCGAGGTCTTCCCCAGAAAAAACGGAAACATCGATGGCAGCATCTAGCAGTGATTCCTGTTTTTTCTGCGAGGTGATAATCACCTCTTCTAGCACCGGTTGGGACTGTGCAACAGATATTGAAGGGACTAAAGCAGCGACTGCCAAACCAAATAAGAATGCACCAAGACGTTCTAGGGAGCCAGCAGCTCGGCCTTGAGACTTCCGCAGTCTCTTTGAGGACGCAGTAATGAAGGATGTTAAGTCGGCAAACATTGGATTTCTCCTGTCCTATTGTTTTTATATTTCGGCCCCCGCCTTGTTACGCGGATCAATGGCTACCGCTGGCATGACTCACTTAAGAAAACGAGAGGCCGGTTAGCGCTAACCGTATGTCATATGAAACTACTATGAAAAAAATATCGTAAAGACTGAAGAACAAATAAATAAAACTGAAGAACTA
>CAXEVD010000143.1:0-5140 GCA_963999395.1 uncultured Halieaceae bacterium | reverse complement strand
CGCCCGCGCGGCCTTTGCGGCACTGTAGGGAAAGGGAGACAGATCATGAGAGCACGCGGCGCTTTTCCCCACACCCGGATGCGTCGGCTCAGGGCCTCGGCTTTTGCCCGCGACATGGTGCGCGAAAGCACGCTGAGTCCCGCGGATTTCATCTACCCGGTATTCGTGCTTGAGGGCACTGGACAACGCGAGGCCGTACCCTCCATGCCAGGCGTGGAACGCTTGAGTATCGACCTACTGGTTGAACTGGCCAAGGAAGCTCACGGGCTGGGCATCCCTGCCCTCGCACTCTTCCCCGTGGTCGGTCAGGACAGTAAGTCACTGCTGGCTGAAGCGGCCTATCACGCTGACGGATTGGTGCAGCGCGCGGTGGCCGAACTGAAATCGGCGGTGCCCGAGATTGGCGTGATCACGGATGTCGCATTAGACCCCTACACCACCCATGGGCAGGACGGCATCATCGATGACGCAGGCTACGTGTTGAACGATGTCACCAGTGACACCTTGGTCAAACAGGCACTCAGCCATGCGGCGGCGGGTGCCGATATCGTAGCGCCTTCTGACATGATGGACGGACGCATTGGCGCGATTCGCAGCGCGTTCGAGAGTGAGGGTCACATCAACACCCTCATTCTTTCTTACGCCGCGAAATATGCGTCAACCTATTACGGCCCGTTCCGCGATGCGGTCGGGTCCGCCGCCAATATCAAAGGCGGCGACAAGAAGACCTACCAGATGGACCCGGGCAACAGTGACGAGGCGATTCATGAAGTCGCTTTGGATCTGCAGGAAGGCGCCGACATGGTCATGGTGAAGCCGGGCATGCCGTATCTGGATATTGTGCGGCGCGTTAAATCCGAGTTACAGGTGCCGACCTTTGCCTATCAAGTGAGCGGTGAGTACGCGATGCACCAGGCGGCCTTTGCCCAGGACTGGCTGAGTCGCGACGCGGTGATGCTCGAATCGCTGCTCTGTTTCAAGCGCGCCGGCGCTGACGGCATCCTCACCTATTTCGCGATGGATGCGGCCCGACTGCTCAACAGGTAAACCTGCCTTGCGGCGCTCGCTTACCGCGATTCTCACTTCCTTGCTAGCATTCATGCTGGCCAAGCCAACTGTGAGCCAACCCGACGCCACGGGTGCCGACTGCGGTTGCTTGTGGGAAGGAAGCTTTTCCGAGGTCGCGCCTCAAACCGACTTGGTGCTGCTGGCTGAGGTCCAAGCTATTAAGGGCAACGCGGTGGATCTGATCCCCGAACAGGTGCTTCAGGGTGAGTTCTGGTTGGATACCCTTCGCGTGTGGATGCAAACCAAGGATTACTGCCGGCCACCCGCTGACGATTTTCCGGTGGGGAGCCGCTGGATCATGGCGCTCTCGCAAATTCAGGAGGTTCCCAACGGTGGTTTTGACCCCTCTACCCCGAATCAAAGTTTCGGTCGGCCCTACGATTACACCCTGTCGAGCTGCGGCGGTTATTGGTTGCGGGTGAACGGCGGCACTGCGACCGGCAATCTGGTGCCGGGCATGCCGCGCTTTTACCACCAGCCGGATATGTCACCCGTGCTGGTAGATCTCATTGCCGGTCATTTGAAGGGCACGGTATCTGCCGAAGCGCTGGCCGAGGCGAGCCGCGAGCGGCCGGAAGCCGTTGATGAATTGATCCTCGACACCCGGAGCTTCCTCAGAGGGCAAGCCGATTGGCTGCGCGATGACGACGCGGCACGACCAGCCGAGGCACCGGAATAAATCAGGCGCCGGAAACTTGGCGGCGGTAGCAAGGCCCGCGCCTTCTCTACAATCTTGTCTTCACTCTTCTCTTAACGTTGCGCTGCTACTTTATTCTTCTCTGCTGCCTTCCGACTCCTTAAGCGCAACGTCCGCTGCTGTCGTCGGGTGATTTGGCGGCGGTAACAAAGTCCGCACCCCTCCCTTCACTCTTCTCTTAACTCTTTTCTTCGATCTGCGCTGCTGCTTTTCGCTGTTCTGCTGCGTTCCGGCTCGTTAGGCGCACAGTCAGCTGTTGTCGTGGGGTGATACCGGCAATCTAACCACCACAGGAAGCGGCACGAGAACTTACGGTCTCAACAACGTCATCATCTCGTCGATCATCATGAGCGACAGGCCCCAAATACGGTAACTGGCATACAGATAGGAATCTGTCTCCATCTTCTGCCCTTTCCACTCCCACTCCATCGGCTCTCGATTGGCCTCATCCAGCAGGAAATGCAGCGGCACCCACACCACGTCGTCCACTTCATAGTTGGGGGTGAGCTCGGGCAACTCAGTGACCTGAAAGATAAAGGGCGTTACCAGCATTTCGGGCCGGTCCTTGCGCCAGCCCGTGTTCACATCGGACAGTTCACCCAGCGGAGTGCCCCACTGCGCAAGATCCACGCCGATTTCCTCATGGGTCTCTCGCAGCGCACAGGAAAGATTGGAGGAATCCCCGGGGTCGCGTCGGCCGCCGGGAAAACCCATATGCCCGGACCAGGGGTCACCCTCACGGGTCGCCCGCCGAATCATGAGCATCTCCGTCGCTTCCATGCCCTCCCGCACCATCATCGCCACGGCCGCACGCCCAGAACGCGGCTCGAAGCTGGCCTCTTCCTTATTGAAGTCTTGGAGTCTGGTCTCGAGTTGTCGGGTGAGATCGCGCATCGTTCTCCAAATCAGTGCGAGACCAAAGTCGTGGATGGTTCGGCCAGCGCCACCCCACAGGTAAGCGGGCCGGTCACATCATAGCGGTTTACGCCCGCGCCGGCGCGACCGCCTGAGTGCTGGTAACCCACGGTGACGGGGCTTCCGGTATCATGCGAGCGCTTTATCCACTGACAGGACATGCTCTGTGAAACCCTATGCGGCTTATGCCATCGGCGCGGCGCTGGTCGACACCGAAATTCAGGTGACCGACGCCGAACTGGCCGAGATGAACGTAGAGAAAGGCATGATGACTCTGGTCGATCAGGCGCGGCAGCGCCACATGCTGACAACGCTGTCCGATCACCTGATCCGGGCGAATCATGCCTCGGGAGGCAGCGCCGGCAACAGCATGATCGCCACCGCGATGATGGGCGCGCCCACTTATATGAGTTGTAAGGTGGCACAGGATGCCGACGGCGATATTTATCTGGCCGACCTCGAACAATCGGGCGTGGCACACGGGCTCACAGAACGGAGCACCGACGGTGTCACAGGCAAATGCATCGTCTTAATCACTCCCGATGCGGAGCGCTCGCTCAATACCCATCTCGGCATTTCAGAAACCCTGTCCACCGACGAGGTCGACGAGGCGGCCATCAAGGGCTCCGAGTGGATCTATCTCGAAGGCTATCTGGTGACCTCGCCTTCCGGGCATGCGGCCGCGCTGAAAACCAAAGCGCTCGCTGAATCACACGGTGTGAAAACCGCGGTCAGCTTTTCGGACCCGGGCATGGTGAAGTTCTTCCGCGACAACATGGCCGCCATGGTCGAGGGCGGTGTGGAGCTGGTGTTCTCTAATGAGTCCGAGGCACTCGAATGGGGTCAGTGTGACGATCTCGATGCGGCGATTGAGGCCATCAAATCGGTCGCTCGGCGCTTTGTGATCACCTTGGGCGCCGATGGCGCCGTGACCTGGGATGGTGAGACGCTGCATCGGGTTGCCGCCAAGCCCGTTGAGGCAGTGAATACCAATGGTGCCGGGGATATGTTTGCCGGGGCATTTCTTTACGCGTTGTCGCGCGGGGAGTCCGATCTGCGCGCCACCGAATATGCCACCCTTGCCGCGGGGGAAGTAGTAAAATACTTCGGACCGCGGTTGGAGCGAGACGCCTGTCTTGCACTGCGCCGCCAATTTTTTGGTGACTGATCCGTCAGCGCCCAACAGGAACACACCACAGCGTATGAGCGACAAAGAGATTAAACCTGTCATCAAGGCAGACCCGCTGTATCAGATGCTGCGCCAGGAAGATGTCGATGGCTTCAATGCCAATCGCGATAGTCGGGACACCAGCGAACTCACCGGCGGCGATTATCGGGGCCGGGATCTGCGCAGGATGAACGCTCGGGGATTGGATTTCTCCAATGCCTACTTTCGCAACTGTGATCTCAGCGGCATCGATTTCCGGGAAACCAACCTCGAGGGCGCAAGCCTGATGGACGCCAAAGTGTCGGGGGTGTACTTCCCTGAGGCCTTAAGCGCTGATGAGATCCGGCTTTCCCTCGATCATGGCACGCGCCTGCGCTATCACCGGGACTAAGCGGACATGATTGGCAGGGACGCCACCTCTATCGCATCGACTTTTAGGTTCGGGACTTGGCTGAGCTTTCTCCTACTGGCCTGCTCGGTGCTTTTGCACAGCCCCACCGGGCAAGCACAAAACAGCCTCGCCGCGGCGCTGCAGCAGCAAAGTGAATTTCTGCCGGTTCGCGAGGCCTACCGACTCGACGGTGCGCTGACCGCGTACGGTCAACTTCGCCTGCACTGGCAAATCGCCGAGGGCTATTACCTCTATCAGCACATGTTCACCGTGCGGCACGCAGACGCGTCCAACCCGACGAATCTGTCGATCGGCTTTCCACCTGCGCTGGATAAAACCGATGAGTTCTTTGGTGATGTCTCGGTCTATTACGATGAGGCCGATCTAGCCGTCTCACTCTCCGGTGGCGATGCGCGGCTGACGCTTGCGGTGACCTATCAAGGCTGTGCGGATGCGGGGCTCTGTTACCCGCCTGAGACCGAGCATCTGCTGGTGGATGTTGCGACCGGTTTGGTCACGCCAACGGCGTTTGAGCCCCGAACTCCGAGTGTCGCCAACATGCCCTCCACTGGTCCAAATATGACCCTGCTCCTGGCGCTGGGGTTGGCCTTCCTTGGGGGTCTTATCCTCAATGCCATGCCCTGCGTGTTCCCCATTCTCTCGCTCAAAGTGCTGAGCTTTGCCACCGGTGATCCCGGCGAGCACCGCCGGCACGGCCTCGCTTATCTGACGGGGGTCGTGGCGTCTTTTATATTGATTGCCAGCGTGTTGATCAGCCTGCAGAGCGCAGGTCGCTGGGTCGGCTGGGGATTTCAACTGCAGTCCACCAGCTTTGTGGTTGGGCTGGCTTATTTATTTGCCGTGATGGGGCTCTCCTTGTCGGGGCTGATACTGTTCGGCG
>CAXEVD010000142.1:0-5158 GCA_963999395.1 uncultured Halieaceae bacterium | reverse complement strand
TGATCGACACGAAGCCCTCGGGTGTGACCGTGGCCACATCGCCGGTCTCGAACCAGCCCTCCTCGGCGTGAGCGTCCGACCCATCGAGCTTGAAGTAGCTTGAGCAGATCCAGGGACCCCGGACTTTCAGTGCACCAAATGCCTCGCCATCCCAGGGGAGCTCGTTGTTATCGTCATCGGTGATTTTGATTTCCACACCCCAGATGGGCGTACCCACATTGGTGCGCATCTCGGCGAACTGCTCCGGGCTGTAGAGTTCGCGATGACCCCCTGCATGGTTCGTGGTGCCCAGCGGGCTCATCTCGGTCATGCCCCAGGCGTGCCGTGTATCCACACCGTAGGTATCGAATTCTTCCATCACCGATAGAGGGCACGCCGAGCCGCCGACCACTACTCGCGTCAGACTCTCAACCCGCTCACCAGACTCGCGCAGATGCGCCAGCAGGTTGAGCCACACCGTGGGGACACCCGCTGACATTGTGACACCCTCTTCGTTAATCAGTGTAGCAAGCGTCGGGCCGTCACCCATTTTATTGCCCGGCATGACCATCTTCGCGCCGGCCACCGGGCAGGCATAGGGATTGCCCCAGGCATTCACGTGGAACATGGGCACAATGGGCAACATCACATCACCACTGGAGATATTCATCGCATCGGGTATCAGGGTGGCGTAGGTGTGAAGCACGGTAGAGCGATGACTATAGAGCACGCCTTTGGGGTTCCCCGTGGTACCCGAGGTGTAGCAGAGCGAGCAGGCTGCCTGCTCGTCCAGCTCGGGCCACTCAAAGTCAGCGCTTTGCGCCGCCATGACCTCTTCGTAACAGAGCACATCAGCGCGGTCGGTCTCCGGCATGTGCTCGCGGGTGGTCATGATGACCCAGCCCTCAACACCCGTGCACTCGCCAGCGATGCCTTCGATCAACGGCCAGAAGTCGGGGTCAAGGAAAACATAGCGATCCTCGGCATGGTTGATGATGTAGACGATTTGTTCCGGGAACAGCCGGGGGTTGATCGTGTGGCAAACGAAGCCCGAGCAGGCGGAGCCATAGTAGGTCTCCATATGGCGGTAGTCATTCCAGGCCAGGGTAGCGACGCGATCGCCCGACTGCAGGTCCCAGACTTGCATGGCGTTGGCCAGCTGTCGCGCCCGCGCAAAACAGTCGCGATAGGTGTAGCGGTGGCGGGGATTGTCCCGGGTGATCGAGACGATCTCCTTGTGTCCGTGCACCCGCTCAGCATGTCGCACGATCGAGGTGATCGTGAGTGGAACATCCATCATCAAACCATTCATGGCCGTTTATTCTCCTTCGTCTTCGAGCGGGGAATGTACCGATTTGGGATAGGGGTCAGCAACCCGGATTCAAGACAGCGATCAAGCAACCAGCACCCAGTGGTCGACGCCATCAACGCTGGACTTAAATGTTCTTCCTTCGCCTTCCAGCTTGATCAAATGCGCCAGCAGCGACAGCTTGGCCCACTCATGCATGACCGGGTCCACATCGTCATAAACCGTCACCACCAAACCATCGAGCGACTGGGGTACTGAGTCCAGCGCTGAGGCGACCTTGGCTTCGCGCATCAGACGGTGCCGCACGAGCTTTTCTACCTCACCGCGACAATCGGGAATCAGCTCTCCGTGACCGGGCGCAACCACCTTGACGTCGTAGTCGAGCAGTCTTCTCAATGAGGCGATGTAGTCGGCCATATTGCCGCCTGGGGGCACAATCACCACCGTAGAGCCGTTCATGATGTGGTCTCCGGCAAACACCATGCCCTCTTCCTCGAGTAGAAAGCAGACATGGTTGTCGACATGGCCGGGCGTACGAATCGCGCGAAGCGTCCACCCGTCGCCAGCGATGCAATCGTCGTCCTCGATCTGTGCTGCCGGCTGAAAAGTCAGGTCCTGATGCCGGTCATCCGCCGTCACCCGACCAATCAACGTGGCGCCTGTTGCCTCGGCGATGCGCGCCGCCGCTGGGGAGTGATCCGGGTGGGTATGGGTGCAGGCGATAAATTTCAATTGATCATCCACGCAATCGAGAATGGCCTCAACGTGAGAGGGCGCAGCGGGGCCCGGATCCACCACCACCAAATCGGTTTCACCTACAACATAGGTATTGGTGCCGGGACCGGTCATGGGTCCCGGATTCGGCGCCACGATGCGGCGCACCCGCGCCGACAGTGACCGGACTTCTCCGTGGGGCTGCATCACTCGACCAGCTGAGGGATCGCTACTTCCGGGTCGACGTCGGCGTCGTAATCCACGCCGCCCACGCCAAAGCCAAAGAGTTGCAGGAACTCCTGCCGGTAGCCGTCAAAATCAGCCAGCGTTTTAAGATTGTCGGTGTCGATCTGTTCCCAGATGCCTGCGACTTCCGCCTGCACCTCGGGGTCGAGCTCGAGCTGATCGACCCTGAGCCGGCCTGCCTCATCGACCGTGCCATCACCATAGAGCCGCTCACGGAACAAACGATCGATCTGCTCGATACACCCTTCGTGAACCCCACGCGCCTTCATCACTTTGAACAGAATCGCCAAATAAATGGGCATTGCAGGTATCGCGGCGGACGCCTGGGTCACCACCGCCTTCAATACCGAGACGCGTGCGTCGCCACCCAGTGACGCCAGCTGCTCGCGGATGCCCTCTACGCGATGATCGAGATCTTTTTTAGCCGCGCCGATCGTGCCGTGCCAGTAGATATCCCAGGTGATCTTCTCGCCGATGTAGGTGTAGGCGGTGGTCTTGGCACCCTCGGCCAACACGCCGGCCTCGGCCAGCGCGTTGATCCACATCTCCCAGTCCTCGCCACCCATGACCGCCACGGTGTGGTCAATCTCCTGCTGGGTCGCGGGCTCGAGGTGAAAGTCCTGAATCGCTTCCTTGTCGGTATTCACACCCTTCTGGGTCGTAGCCTGACCAATCGGCTTCAGCGTCGAGGTGAACACCTCCCCCGTTCTAGGATGGGTGCGCCGCGGCGCAGCCAAGCTGTAGACCACCAGATCCACCTGATCGAGATCTGCCTTGATGAGGTCGATGACCCGCGTCTTCATCTCATCCGAGAACGCGTCGCCGTTTAGGCTCTTGGCGTAGAGGCCCGCCTCGTCCGCTAACTGGTGAAAGCCGGCTGAGTTGTACCAGCCGGCGGTACCCGGCTTGCGTTCCGTTCCGGGCTTTTCGAAGAAAACACCGATTGTCGATGCGCTTGAACCGAAAGCCGCTGTAATCCGCGACGCCAGCCCGTAGCCGGTAGAGGCGCCCAACACCAGCACGCGCTTGGGGCCATCGGTGATAGCCCCCTTGCTGCGAACATGCTCTGCCTGACGCCGCACGTTTTCAAAACACCCCGTTGGGTGGGTGGTCGTGCACAAAAAGCCGCGGACTTTGGGCTGAATCACCATGGCAGGGGCTCCAGAAAAACGAGCGCGAAGTCTAGCATGCAGGGGGGATTTCGTAGCACACTCGCCGGCGCGTTCGGTGCAAATGGCCTGCGCCGAGCGCGGTATAAAAGTGAGCCCGATCAGAGAATCGGGCGCCGTGAAAATTGCTCTGGGAGACAACGATGCAAATCGAAACCGCCATCCTCGCGCCCGCCGCCGTCCTTGCCGGCTGGACCATGATTGTTTTTCTCTGGCTCATCGCCAGGCGCATGCCCGCCTTTGCCGCGGCAGGCATCACAGTAGGCTCCATGCCTGCTGGTGCGCGAGGCGTTGATACCGAGGCGCAGCTCTCTACCAAGGCCAACTGGATTTCGCATAACTACACCCACCTGATGGAGCAACCCACGGTGTTCTACCCCGTAGTCATCATGCTCGCCTTGATGGGTGATAACTCCGCCCTCAGCGTGAATCTCGCCTGGGGCTATGCCGGGGTTCGAGTACTGCACAGCGTATGGCAGGCGAATGTGAATACGATTCCGGTGCGCTTTGCGCTATTTGCACTGTCAAGCCTGTGCCTGATTACCCTCGCGGCAAGGGCCGTGATGCAAGCGCTATAGGGGTTCTTCGAACCAGTGACCGCTTTGTGTAGCTAAGCATTTAAAAGCTCTGGAAGGCTTGCGTCGGCAGCCGCTTGGCGAGCGGCTGATCACCTCCAGCGATCGAGGTCATTAGGGGTGTCGATATCGGTCACGTAATGGGGATTGTCTGTCTGCCACTCGAGTAGCCAGTCCGGGCGCTGGTGGCGCCATGCGCCGCTACCAAAATCGCCCTCGCCTCGCGCTATTTGTGAAGCGATCCGCTGACTAAACAACACGGGGTTACCGGGGCGAGCGCCGACTATTGGCCCGACAAACTCGATCCCGGGGTCAGCGTGTTTGTAAGCACCGATCAGCGCGACCAAATCCTCTCGCGTCAGCGCAGGCATATCGACAGGCAGCACCATCACGGCGTCGACCTCTAGTGAAAGGCCCGCCACACCCAGTCGCAGAGAATCCGCCTGGGAGTGATCCGCCGTCGGCTGCGTCACCTCCACGAGACAGTCGTCGTCAAACGGCGAGTGCGCCTGGGTCACGAGCGGCGCTACGTCCGACTGATAATGACCCATCACCACGACCACTTCATCGACACCCACTTCGCTCAAGATGCGCAGACCGCGGAGAAGCAGCGGCTCTCCCGCAATTTCAATCGCCCCCTTTGCGCGGCCGCCCAGTCGCGCGCCCTCTCCAGCGGCAAGCAGCACTGCACCAATGCGCAGTCGCCCGGTCTTGCAGGCGCCGGGCTCGCAGCAGGCGCCTTCTGTCACTGTCGTTTCTCAATCATTTCATCATCGTCGGGTTTGATCATCTATGCGCGGCGACCGAACAGCGCGAGTCTACTCTGGCTCGCAGTTGAATGAGCGCAGCGACCGCACCGTGACAGGTCACATCACCATGCGTTTCACGTCGCCCAACAAACTGGTGAGCTCGGTCAGAAAGCGACCGCCGTCGCCACCGTTCACAACCCGATGATCATAGGACAGCGAGAGCGGCAACAGCGTTTGCGGTCGGAACACCTCGCCATCCCAGACCGGCTGTATGGCAGCGCGACCCACGCCGAGGATCGCCACCTCTGGCGCATTGATAATCGGGGTGAAGCCCCGCCCGCCGATGGCGCCAAGACTGCTCACGGTAAACACGCCGCCCTGCATGTCATCAGGTCTGAGCTGCTTCTCCCGCGCCCG
>CAXEVD010000141.1:0-5177 GCA_963999395.1 uncultured Halieaceae bacterium | reverse complement strand
TGATCACGGTCGGCCACGAATTCGTAACGGAAGGCCAGATTGTGGACGCTCGAACTGCCGTAGCCGAAGACGCTGGGGTGCCAAACCGATGATGGGATTCATCGATGCGGCGATCAGTCGATCACGTTCCACTCTAATGCTGATGTCTATGGTAGTCCTCTGTGGACTTCTAGCTCGCGCCGCATTACCGATCGCTAATGAACCCCACATTGTGCTGCCTTACTTTTATATTGGTATCGCGCACGAGGGCATCTCTCCTGAGGATGGTGAGCGTCTGCTAATACAACCCGTTGAGGTCGAATTGCGAAAGGTTGAGGGGATCAAGGAGATCTCAGCGACAGCCTCTGAGGGTTATGTATCTCTAGGTGTTGAGTTTGAACCAGAAGTCGATTTGAACGTGGCCTTGCTCGATACGCGAGAGGCTGTTGATCGCGCAAAGTCCGAAATACCCACGACCGCGGAAGAGCCTCTCGTCGAGGAACTGAATGTTGACGATTTTCCATTGCTGCAGATCAATCTGTTGTCCGAAGGTGCCAGTGAGAGACAAATGTATGACGCGACCCTCCTACTAAGGGACGCGATTGAGACAGTGCCGTCTGTCCTTAGCGCAGATATGCGAGGCACCCGCGAGGAGTTGCTGGAGGTTCTGATTGACCCTGAAGCCCTTGAGGCCTACAGGATTTCAAGCGAGGCACTGGCCGATACCCTTCAGCGAAACAACAGGCTGATTCCTGCGGGCAGCCTAGAGACGGGAAGTGGTCGGTTTGCGGTGAAAGTCCCTTCAGTGGTCGAGACGGCTTCCGACGTAATGAATCTGCCTGTGAAAGTAAACGGTGACACCGTAGTGACCTTGGCCGATGTTGCTGAAATACGGCGAGGCTTCAAAGATCGCACGAGCTATGCGCGGTTTAACGGTCGGAGGGCAATGTACATCGAGGTCAAGAAGCGGCCCGATGCGAATGTGATTAAAACATCAGATGCGGTGCTAGAGATCGTCGAGGAGATGAGCCAGCAACTCCCAACCAGTATTCGAGTGCAGCCTTCGTTGATTACATCTGAATTTGCCGAGGTTCAGGTCACTGAACTTCAGGGCAACATCATGACCGCGTTGGCGCTGGTGATGGTAATTGTGGGGGCGGCAATGGGCTTTCGAAGCGGTGTGATTGTCGGATTGGGTATCCCCGTGTCCCTTTTGTTCTCGGTGATCGTTATTTATTTGCTCGGGTACACCTTCAACACGATGGTGATGTTCGGCATGTTGCTTGGCTTGGGCATGCTGATCGACGGAGCGATTGTTGTCACTGAGTATGCAGACCGCAAGATGAGCGAAGGTGCAGATCACAAACTGGCCTACGCAGAGGCCGTAAAGCGGATGTTTTGGCCGGTGACAGCCTCCACAGCGACGACGCTGGCTGCGTTCCTGCCACTCATGTTTTGGCCGGGAATTCCCGGGCAATTCATGAGCTATTTACCCGTTACTGTGTTTACCGTTTTGAGCGGATCACTCTTGTACGCGCTCCTGTTCGGGCCCGTTTTGGGCACCATATTTGGGAAGCCCACCGCCCATGCGGCGACAATTGCAGCACGACTCGACGAATTAGAGCACGGAGATCCGACGCGGTTGAATGGCTTTACAGGGGCCTATGCAAGTGCAATGACTGCGGTTTGCGCGCGGCCCGTGACGGCTTTGGCCGCTATTGCGTTGTTGCTTGTCAGTATTTTTTGGGCGTACGGCCAATACGGAAAGGGCACCATCTTTTTCAATGATACTGACCCGCAGTTTCTTACCGTTTCTGTCAGCGGGCGTGGAAATTTTTCGGCCAGCGAGGTCAATAAGTTGGTGAGCGACGTTGAGCGGCGAGTGTTCAATGTGCCGGGCATTCGATCTATGAATACTCAAACACTGCTGCCCGGCTCTTCCGGGGGTGGCCCCGACGCCATTGCTGACAGAATCGGCGTGATGTTTATAGAGCTCACGCCAGAGTCTGAACGTAGCGATTCTGGTTTCGACATTATTCGCCGAATCCGTGAGAGAACTGTTGATATGCCCGGCTTACGTATTGAGGTGCAGCCGGTAGAGCAAGGGCCCAGTGTTGGTAAACCGATCCAAATCGAGTTGCGATCACGATATCGAGAGTTATTGCAGCCCGTGATGAGTGAAATAAGAGCCTACATGGAGACGTTGCCGGAGCTCATCGATATCGACGATACCCAGCCATTACCGTCTATCGAATGGCGGATGGAAGTCGATCGGGCGCAAGCGGCGCTGTATGGCGCAGATGTCACGACCTCGGGCATTGCCTTACAGCTTGTGACCAGTGGTGTGAAAGTGGCTGAGTACAGGCCGGACGGTGCCGATGATGCGGTGGATATTCGTGCTCGGTATCCGCGCGAGTATCGTGGCATCAAAGCGATGGAGTCGATCAGGGTCAGCACAGCCCAAGGTCTCGTTCCGCTCAGTAATTTCGTCTCGGTACAACCTTCTCCAGGCGTCGATACGCTGAGAAGAATTAATGGTTCGCCAACAGAGCGCATCCGCGCCCAAGTGTTAGAGGGCGTGATCCCCGATAATATTGTTGCTGAGCTAAAGAGCTGGCTCGATACCCGAGACTTCGACCCGCGCGTTGATATTCAGTTCAGAGGTGCCAACGAGGAGCAGGAAGAGAGCATCGCTTTTGTTTCTGTCGCGTTTTTACTTTCTCTGTTGCTCATGTTTGTGTTGCTGGTAACGCAGTTCAACAGCTTTTATCAAAGTACACTGATCTTATTGGCGGTCATTATGTCGACGGCGGGGGTGCTGGTCGGTCTGCTGGTAATGGAGAGTCCTTTTAGCGCGATTCTGACGGGTATTGGCATCGTTTCTCTCGCGGGTATCGTTGTGAACAACAACATTGTGCTGATCGATACCTTTAACTACGTACGGGCGAGTCATCCAGAGTTGCCCATCAACAGTGTAATTGTCCGCGCCACGGCCCAGCGTCTGCGACCCGTCATGCTCACAACCGCCACCACGGTTTTTGGATTGCTGCCCTTGGCGTTAAGCATGTCGGTCGACCTCATCAATCGCAATATCAATGCCGGTGGTCAGATGGCTGTGTTTTGGGGGCCGTTGTCGCAGGCCATTGTATTTGGCCTGTCTTTTGCGGCGATTTTGACGCTGGTCGCCACGCCAGCGCTGCTCGCTTTGCCGTCACACCTTCGCGGCAGATGGTATGGTAGGGCTGTAAGAGATCATGCCGAACTAGCCGCGGGTTAGCGCTGCCTTACTTCCCACGCACCCTCTCAACCTGCACAGAATTCCTGATGGGTTCGCGGGGCTTGGATGGAGTAGAAAAAAGGGGGCTGACGCCCCCTTTAATGGTTTAACACTTAGGTTTAGAAGCTAACAGCGAACTCTACACCATAGGTTCTCGGATCATTCCAGTACCCTCGGGTGGCGATGCCGCCAATCGTCTGGGTCAATAGCTCTCGTTCGTCGGTCAGATTCTTGCCATAAACCGTGACGCGATAGCGATCGTCGGAGAACATATAGCTGATTTGAGCACTCAGATCATAGATGCTGCCCATGGCGCCAATGCCGCCACTATCGGCCGGAGACACAGGTTTGGTGGGCACCTGACTGACCAAGTCGACTTCGATTGAGTCGCGATAGCGATAGGCCAAAACAGCCTGCAGGTTGCCAGGTCCGACCGCCGCTGTATACGTGGTATTGATACCGAAGCTATTCTCTGGTGTGTTTCGAGGCCGCATGTAGGAATTGTCTGTGGGCTCGATAGTGGCACCGCCGTCGATATCCGCGATGAAGTTGTCATAGCTTGCATCGAGGTAGCCGTAGTTCGCTCGCACGAACCAGTTCTGGGTAATCTGCCAGCTCAAATCAACTTCAATACCACTGATTTCTTCAGTCGCCGCGTTTCTAACAATCGTAGCTACGTCTGCTGGACCACGCGGCACCAGAACAGACTCCTGCTTATCTGTGTAGTCACTGTAGAAGTAAGCGGCGTTGAGGGTCATTGCGCCATCGAGCAAGCTGCTCTTGAAGCCGACCTCAATGTTATCGACGTACTCTGGCTCAAACGTCACGTCGATGTTGTTGAAATTAGCTTGCCGACCGAAGAAGCCACCGCTCTTGAAGCCCTCGGCATAGGAAGCCCATAGCATAAGGTCATCATTCACTTGGAAGCGTAGAGAGCCACTGGGGGTGAATTCTGACCACTTTGCGAACTTCTCCCAAGTTGCGTGACCCGTTGGTCGCGGCTCGCCAGCAGCGGGGTTATATCCAATGGAGCCGTTGTCGCCAGAGAAGTCTTTTTCCTCTTTGGTGTAGCGGCCACCCAGAGTCAGCGTCAAGCGGTCATTGATCGCCCAGTCAGCGGAGACAAACGCTGCGGCAGATTCTGTCTGTTGCCTTTGACCTTGGGTCTTTGCGCTTGTTGGCGCAGTCACATCGGGGAACAGCGGGAAGCCTAAGATGGCGTTATACGTCCAGTGCAGGTGATAAACGTCCCAGTACTGTGTGTAATCAACCTCAAATGAGTACAGTCCCGCCACAAGATTTAGTGGGCCGTCGAAGTTAGTCGTCAGCCGTAACTCGTGGCTCTCCTGATCCCACTCGTTGAAATAATTCATGTCGAGGAAATCAGCAGGCGAGGCATCAAAGGACTGCATATTCTGCTCATCCATGTCTCGCTGAGCGCCGATATACGTCAACACCATATTGCCGAAATCATAGTTGGCGGTGAGGATGGTGGTGTCGTACTCGTTGTCACTGAAATTGCGGGTATTCGACGAATTCTGGTTCTCATTGTCCGTAGTGTTGGTGACGCAACTATTGAAGAAAACACACGTGTTATCGGTGCCCACGTTCTGGTTTACGTATGCTCCTTGGTCACTTTCGTCCTTGGTTTTTTCATAATGTAGCTTGATATCGAACTGGTCGGTTGCCTGTAATTTGGCGGCGAAACCGTAGTTCTGGACGTCATCACCACCCACGTCTTCATTCAATGTCGTGTTGTAGACAAAGCCGTCAGATTTAACCTGCGCGCCAAACAGCTTGACACCGAGCTTGTCCTCAATAATAGGAACGTTCACGACCCCTTTGACATCCTCGCGCCCATTCTCGTCCAGTGTCACGATGAAGTCACCGCCCCATTCCATGGTGACGTCGCCGCGAATAA
>CAXEVD010000140.1:0-5210 GCA_963999395.1 uncultured Halieaceae bacterium | reverse complement strand
TCGACCTTGCCCACCATCGCGTCCATCGGTGCAACGGAGAGAAAGACGAAGTTCAGCAGGCAATACAGGGCCGCTACGACGGCTGTGCTGACACCCAATACCCAGGGCAAGCTTCGCTGGGGTGCTGCGAGCTCACCACTGATATAGGTGGCGGCGTTCCAGCCAGAGTAGGCGTAGTTCACGTAGATCAGCGAGACAGCAAAGGCGCCGCTACCGAGCAATGTAGTGGCCTCACTGTCCCAGATGAACCGGGTGTGCTGCTCGCTGGGGCTGAGGGTGAGTGCGACCGCTGAGAATAGCACGATGAGCAGCAGTTTGAGCAGCGTGAAGCCCGTCTGTGTGCCGCCGCTGTGGCGATGGGTACTGCAGTGGGCCGCCGTGAGCGCGACGATGGCGGTGGTGGCCAGCCACAGCGGGTCCACGCCCAGGCCACTTGAGTTGAGGTAGCTGCCGAAAGTCAGCGCGGCCAATGCGGTGGGGGCAGCGAAACCCACCGTCGCAGAAACCCAGCCAGAGATGAACCCTGCGCTGGGATGATAGATCTCAGTGAGAAAATGATATTCACCACCAGAGCGGGGCAGTGCAGCACCTAGCTCGGCATAGCTCAGGGCGCCGCAGAGTGCCGACACGCCACCCACCAGCCAGAGCATCATGATCACCGGCGCGGATTGAATATCGATCAGCTGAAAGCCGAGGCTGGTAAACACCCCGGTGCCGATCATATTGGCGATGACTACGGCCGCGGCAACTTTTGGGGGGTAGTGTGACAGGGTGATCTCTCAGGCAACGTGGGCTAACGAGGGCGAGGCCTAAATTATTGCGCCAATCAGCCAGAAAGTCCCCATACCAGCTATCAGAGCAAAAATATGGTTGCCCGTGGTCTTGGCGGCGAGGGCTGCGCAAACCAGTCCCAGTATTTCAGGCGGGCCAGCGGCCAGTTCCCCCTCCGGCGTTGTCAGCATCGAGATCACTAATGCCGCCATGACGGTGGGTGCAACGTATTCCAGTGCACGCAGCAGCAGCGGCGGGAAAGCATAGCGTGCCAAAGCAAAAATAAAGAAAGCTCGCATGGCGTAAGAGCCAATACCTGTGAGGATGATAGCCGTTGCAATCATGTCGATTTCTTCCGCGTGGCGAGCAACGTGACGAAGACGCTAACGATCACCGCGATCAAGATTCCCGCGCGATTGGGCAATGACGCCAGCAGGTAGGTCACACCCATCGCCATTGCAGCCGCGGCCAACTTATCCTGTCGCTCACTTGCCGCCATCATTAAGCTGACAAACAGAACGGGTGCCGCAAACTCTACGCCCCACTCGGTCGGTATAGCGGGTCCTAGCACGACGCCGAGTGCAGTGGAGATCATCCATAGCGTCCAAAACGTGAAGCCGGCGCTTAGAAAATAACGCCGGAAAGCGACGGGGTCATCGATCCGTTTGATCTGGCTCAGCACAAATACCTGATCGATTAGCACATAAGCCCCCACCCAGCGGAACCAGCCGGGTTGATGCTGGAACCGGGGCGCAAGCGTGACGGAGTAGAACATATGGCGCGCGCCCACAATCAAAGCGGCGCTGACCGCTGCAGCGACCGATGCGCCCTCGCCGATCAACGTGAATAAGGTCACCTGAATGGCGCCGCCGAAAATAATGGGTGAGGAAGACCAGCCCAGCCACTCGGGAATACCAGCCTCTGCCACCACCACTCCGAATACGAAGGCAAACGGTAGCGCAGGAATGAACAGCGGCAAGGCGTCGAGGGAGCCGCGCAGAGCGTGGCGAGTCGGGGCGGAATTCATCGTGCCGTTAATATCACGGACGTGCAAAGGATAAGCGGCAAAAAAATGGCCCACTTTGGGGCGGCGTTGGCGTTAGGTGTCGACTTTAGTACCGAGAGTCCCCGTTTTGTGGCCGGTGTGCGCCGCCATATTGCGCTTCCAATTGTCTGCGCTTGCGGCGGCGAAGGACTTGTAAAAGCTGCCATGTTTAGCTTCGCCTTGCGAGAGCCGATCCCAGAAGACGACCGAAAGTGATTGCGGGCGTCACTAGCATGCCGTTGGTGTAAGCGGCACCTGAGGTGGCGCCGGCCCCGATGACCTCGCCAATGGCGTATAGGTTGGAAATAGCCTTCCGTTGTGGGTCTAGCACCTGGAAGTTCCTATTCACACTGAGCCCAGCAAAGGAGACCAGCGTCCACCCTTGCATGGCAATGGCGTAAAAAGGAGCTTTTTCAATTGTCATAGGCCGATGTGTTCTGCCAAAGCGGTCGGCTTGGGCCGTTTGCTGCCGCCGGTTGTAGTCGTCGATGTTTCGGCGTAGCGAGGAGGCATTTATACCTGCGCGAAACGCGAGTTCCTCAAGAGTCATGGCGCGGCTGAACATGGGGTGTGTCTGATATTCGTTGGCGAGGCGATCCCGACTCCAGTCAGGAATGATCGGCTCGGACTTTGCCAGCATCTCAGCATCGAAGATGGCCCAGTGCCGATGACCGGGTTGTCGATAAATGCCCCGCTCTATTTGGTGGACGCTAGGGTGGTCCTCCCGGACGAATCGCTCACCGTGTGCATTCACTAAAATCTCCCATGGCTGGCGCACCGTCGGATGCAAAGGGGCCCAGGCATGCATTTGGGCTGGATACTGCCAGGCATCTGGTACCAGACCGGGCAGGCTGGCGTATTTTTCGCCACCGACGATGGCGCCTCCAGCCGACATACCCAAGATCAGACCGTCCCCCTGTGAGGTGGGATAGGCGGTTTTCGCGTAGAGTGGCACGCCATGAAGATCCTCGAAGAGCCGTGGGTTCGCCGCACAACCCCCAGATGCGAGCACAACATGTGATCCCCTGAAATCCTGGGTGCCTAAGGGGCCCGAGGCTGTGACGCCAACTACTTTCCCTGAGTTCTCTTGGATTAATCCTTGTACTGCAGTCCCTGTCAGCAGCGAGATTTGCTGTCGAGCGATGGACGCTTCAAGTGACGGGAGGAATGCGTTCAGTATCGACAGGCCGCTCTTAACTCCCTGCTGGTAACGTCGAGCGGTGAAGTGATCATGGCCAATGCCGGTTACGGGATGACCTGCCATGACTTCAAAGCCATGTTTAGCGAGCCAGTTTATCGTGTCCCCCGCGTGGTCAACGGTCAAGCGAGTCAGCGCCGGATCAGCTGTGTTTTCGTTAATCCGCATACAGTCAGCGAAGTGTGCGTCGGGGCTGTCAGTGATACCGAGGCGTTGTTGGAAGACGGTTCCCGCGCCGGCGATTTGGCCAGTAGACCAAAACAGCGTTCCGCCCAAGGCCGGGCTCTTTTCGATGAGCAAAACGCGCGCGCCGCCCTGTGCGGCGAACAAGGCGCAGGGAATGCCAGCTGTGCCGCCCCCTACGACAATCACGTCATAGTGTTGAGCGGGATCTGCTCGCAAGGTCTCCGTTCGGGCTATTGATAGTGCCGCTGCGGCTGTGAGCAGGGTTCGTCTATTAAGATTGAGCACCATGCACCGCCCGTTGTTTGCTGGGGTACGATACCCCTGCTTTCTGCTTCACTCCGGTCTGGCCTTGATGCGCAGCAACCTTCTCGTCCAGACCGATTGGAAAATAGGGTCTAGCCAGCGATACAGGCGCCCCGACACCACCACCGGTTTTCCAGCCTCGACGCCTTTGATGGCGTCGCGGACCACGACATCAGCATTGTACCAAAGCCATTTGGCCACGTTGTTTTTCATGTCCATCAGGCCTGCGGTCTCATGAAAGTCGGTGTGGGTGAAGCCGGGACAGAGTGCCGACACATGCACACCCTGCCCGGCGACGGTCAGGTTCAGTTCTTCCGAGAGTGCTACTAAATAGGCTTTCGCGGGCCCGTAATTGCAGCCCCCGGATCGGGGCACCCGTGCCGCCACTGACGCCACATTGATGACGCGTCCATACCCGCCCTCCACCATGTCTGGAATCATGCGATGGCAAAGGTCGGCCACCGATAGCATCATCAGCTGGAAAAAGGTCTGCTGCGCCGCCCAGTCGCGGTCTTTGAGTAAATCCGGACCGGCAACGCCCGCGTTGTTGACGAGCCAGCTGACCTGCCAGCCAGATGACACGCAGGTGTTCCTGATCTGGGCGGCCGCCTCCGGCTCATTAAGATCTGCAAAAATGATCTGACAATCGTTCTTATGCGCCGCGCGCAGTTCGTCAGCGAGCGCGCTGAGCCGATCCTCTCGCCGGGCCACCAAAATGAGATTGTGCCCGGCTGCGGCCAGTTGCCGGGCAAACTCGGCGCCCAACCCGGCCGAGGCGCCGGTGATCAGGGCATAGTCACTGCGTGCTGTCATCTCGTTCATCGGTGCTCAATTGGGCAAGAAAATGTTTATAGACATGGGTGCTGTCGGCCCGTTGACGCTTTTAGAGTGTCATCGACCAGCTGTGGAGCCGGATTTTCCAGGCGCCGCTATCGTCCTTGGCCACCACGTCGATGTAGTGAGAGGTTGTCGACTCGCCTTCCAGCGCACCCTCGGGCAGATCGGCCTCGGTATCGGCATCGACGATGCGACGAATGGTGTAGTCGTACTCTACCACCGCTGCGTCGCCCATCATGGTGATGCTGTGTGGGGAGTCGATGGTAATTTCGTAGCGCGCTGTCTCAAAGACCGGCCCCAGAAACTCGCGATAATTGTCACGCCCGTCCAGCCCCGGCACGCCCGGGGGCCGCAGGCTGACGTCAGGGTGCAGGCCGCCGACATAGCCGGAGATATCACTGCTCTCCACTGCGCGAATCCAACCCTGGTACAGCGCCAGAATTTCTTCATGATCGCTGCCAGCGTGGCCAACCGGTGAGAGTAGCGAGGCCATGGCTAAGGTTATGGCCAAGAGGGCGGCGAGAAGTGGGGTTCGGATGGCAGACATAGTGATGTTTTTCCTTGTGATGGGTTTCGTCGGTGCACTGCGTTCGTCAAGGATTGTGTGGACATCGAGCCCGGTGCGCAAGTGAAGTGGAGGCCCTGCTCGCAGAGCAGCGCAGGTCGCAGCGCGCGGGAGGGCAGCTCATGACGTTGCTGCAGTTTGCGCTGTGGCATCGGTTTTTCGTGGAGTCAGTCACGCCCACGTTGCCAGAAGTGACCGACCCCCTCACATTACTTTCTCACTAAATCCGCGATACGACGGATCGCAACGCAAACGACACCCTGTTCGCACGCCGGCGCACGCCGGCGCACGCTGAGCGCCCGCAC
>CAXEVD010000139.1:0-5227 GCA_963999395.1 uncultured Halieaceae bacterium | reverse complement strand
CGACGCTGGGCCTCGCTGATGCGCTCGGCGGTGGTCTGCTGGGTTACGGCGATCATACCGACGGTGGCCACGGCAAACAGGCCGAGAATCACGCTGTTGCGCAGGATCGAGCGACTGGTAGTAGTTGGCGTATCCATGGCTCAGTCCGTCTTGCCCATACCGCGCTTGGCTTTGCTGTGGCCATAGGTGCGCGGTGTGCTGTAATAGTCGATAGTGGGGGCGGCGAGGTTCATCAGCAGCACGGCAAAGGCCACCGCGTCAGGGTAACCACCCCAGGCGCGGATCACATACACCAGGATGCCGACGCCGGCGCCAAAGATCAGTCGGCCCAGCTTGCTGGTGGCGCCCGATACCGGGTCGGTGACGATAAAGAACGCGCCCAGCATGGTGGCGCCGCTGAACAGGTGGAACAGGGCGCTGCCGCCGCTTTGGGAGCTGCCGCCGTCATAACCCATGAGCGCGCAGAGAGCGAGTGCGGCTAGCATCGCAATCGGTGCATGCCAGGTGAACACCCGCCGGTACAGCAACCAAGCGCCACCCAGTAGAAAGGCGAGATTGGCCTCGAACCAGCCAATACCTCCCCAGCCGGTGAGTTCAGGGCTGCTGGTGAGCAGATCGTCAAACAGCAGTCCGGTGTTCTGCCGGAGTAAGTCGAGCGGAGTGGCGGCGGTGACCGCGTCAATCGTTGTCGGTGCAAAAAGGTGACGGAAGGTGTCCATAAGGCCCGGCACCTCCGCCAGACCTCTTGGAGAAGCCCAGGCACTCATCTGCACCGGGAAGGAGATCAAGAGCACCACGTAGCCCACCATGGCGGGGTTGAAGGGGTTGTAGCCCAAACCGCCAAAGACCTGCTTGCCGAGTAGCACCGACGTCAAAACGCCGATCGCAATCAGCCACCAGGGGGCGTAGGGCGGCAGCGCAATGCAGAGTAGGGTCGACGTCACGAGCACGCTGAGATCGCCGACTGCGACTTTGGGGTCGCGACCGCGCAGCGCCACAATGGCGTACTCGCACCCGACGGCAATCAGGCCGCCAAAAACGATATTCACCAGCGTGCCGGGTCCAAAGTAAGCGGTCAGCACCACGACCCCGGGCGACGTGGCCAGCAAGACGTCCCGCATGACGGCGGATACCCGGCTCTGTCCCGAGGCGTGAGGCGAGGTGACCTTGAGTAGACTCAAGGCGTTTGCTCCGGTTCTGAAGCCTGCTCCGCTTTACGTGCCTTGGCGCGCTCAATCGCGGCCTGAATGGGATCAGCGCCGTCCTCGGCGGCTTTACTCTGTGCCGCGGCCTTGCGAGCCGCGCGTTTGGCTTCTCTCTCGGCGGCCTCGGTTTCCAGCCGCACTTGCCGCGCTTCGAATCGTTCCCGTGAGTTATCCGAGCGCCGCTTCTCTTGCTCGCTGTCGCGAATCTGGCCCTTGGCGGCGCGGTAGTACTGCACCAGTGGGATCTGACTTGGGCAGACATAGGCGCAGGCGCCACATTCAATGCAGTCAAATAGACGGTGCTCTGCTAGCTGCTCCTGATCTTTGGCCCGCGCATACCAATAGAGTTGCTGGGGTAGCAGCGATGCGGGGCAGGCCTCCGCACAGTGGCCGCAGCGGATGCAGGGTTTTGCAGGCTCAGGTAAGGGCAACTCTGTGGGTGTGGGGGCGAGCAAGCAATTGGTGATTTTGGTAATCGGTGTGTTCAGATCCGATACCGCAAACCCCATCATCGGGCCCCCGTGAATGATGCGCTGCTGGGGCGCCGCGTTAAGGCCCGCGTGGGTCAGGAGTTCCGTAATCGGCGTGCCGAGGCAAGCGGTCACATTCTGTGGCGAAGCTAGCGCCTCGCCGGTCAGCGTGACGATGCGATGCGTCAGCGGCACCCCATCAATGATGGCGCGCTTGGCGGCGACCGCGGTTCCCGGATTCACGCAAACCAGTCCGATATCAGCCGGGATCCCGCCTGACGGGACCTGCTGGCCGGTCAGGATTTCGATGATCTGCTTTTCGCCACCCGAAGGATACTTGGTAGGGAAGGTGGCGAGCTCAATCACTGCGCCCGATCGCGCGATGGCAGCCTCGACACTCGCGATGGCATCGGGCTTGTTGTCTTCAATGCCGATCAGGATCGATTCTGCCGAAACGATATGCGCCAGAATCTGCGCGCCCTCGATCAGTTCGTCTGCCTGGCACTGCATCAGTGTGTCATCGGCGGTGATATAGGGTTCACACTCGGTGCCGTTGACCAGCAGCGTCTCGATCGGTCGCGTGGGCCCAGGGTTTAGTTTTACGGCGGTGGGGAATCCTGCTCCGCCCATGCCCGCAATGCCGGCTGCACGCACGTGCTCCACTAGGGCGGCGGCGTCCAGCGCACGCCATTCCGTGATACCGGTGAAAGACAGCCACTCATCCTGGCCATCGGTCTCGATCACAATGCATTGATCCTGAAGCCCGGAGGCGTGGGCAATGGGGCGCGCTTCGATCGCCGTCACAGTGCCGGAGGTCGGCGCATGCACCGGCACGCTCATGACACCCTGTGCCTCAGCGATTGTTTGCCCTCCTAATACACGGTCTCCCACATTCACGATGGGTAAGGCCGGCACACCAAGGTGCTGGCGCAGTGGCAGCACCAACACAGGTGGTATGGGGGCTGGCTCCAGTTCCCCGGGGCGCGACAACGCTTTGCGCTCGGGTGGATGGATGCCACCGTGAATATCGTGGATCTGTCTCATGCGGCGTCTCGCGCTACGGCATCGGTCGCAATGACGTCGAAACGCGGCGCCCTGTCTTCGGGTAGCGGCCAGTGCCAGAAACCAATGCCTTCTTTACGCGGAATCAGGTCAATGCAGTCGACGGGGCAAGGCTCGATGCACAAGTCGCACCCGGTGCATTCGTCCGCAATCACGGTATGCATCACCTTGGCGGCACCGAGAATCGCATCTACTGGGCAGGCCTGAATGCATTTTGTACAGCCAATGCATTCATCCTCGCGGATCCAGGCCACCACCGGCTCTTTCTCCACGCCGTGCTCAGCGTCCAGCGGCTGCGGTTCGACGTCCAATAGATCGGCCAGCGCCTGAATGGTCTCTTCACCACCGGGTGGGCACTTGTTGATGGCATCGCCATCGGCGATCGCCTCAGAATAGGGTCGGCACCCCGGATAACCACACTGGCCACATTGGGTCTGGGGCAATATCGCATTGATCTGATCGCTGATGGGGTTGCCCTCAACCCGGAATCGAATGGCGGCAAAGCCCAGCAGTGCACCGAATATGGCGCCGAGTCCCAGCAACGCGCTGAGTGCAGCCAGAAGCGGTTGATCGCTGAGTAGGGCCAGCATCAGATCAACCCCGCAAAGCCCATAAAGGCGAGGGAGGCAAGTCCTGCGGTGATCATGCCAATGGCTGCGCCTTGAAAGGGTTCGGGCACGTCGGCGATCGCCAGGCGTTCACGCATGGCGGCGAATAAAACCAGCACCAGCGAGAACCCGAGTGCCGCACCCAGGCCATAGAACAATGATTCAATGAAATTATGTGCCTGATTGATATTCAGTAGCGCCACACCCAGCACCGCGCAGTTGGTGGTGATCAGCGGCAAAAATACGCCAAGCACCCGATGGAGCAAGGGACTGGTTTTACGCACTACCATTTCTGTGAACTGCACCACCACGGCGATCACCAGAATGAAGCTGATGGTGCGCAAATAGGCGAGATCTAGGGGAACCAACAGGTAGTTGTAGGTCAGGTAGCTGCAGACCGACGCTAGGGTCAGGACAAAGGTAGTCGCTACGGACATGCCCATGGCGGTCTCGAGTTTATTAGACACACCCATAAACGGGCACAGCCCCAAAAACTGCACCAACACGAAGTTGTTGACCAAGACCGCGCCCACCAAAAGCAGCGCGATATCACCCAGCATGTCATCCCCCTGCGGCGGACTGAAATCGACTCAAAACCGCAATAGTAGGCAATATATCAGGTGTCTGGCAGGAAGTATCTGCGGGCTCAGGCGCCGCTTTTGCTGGCCTCGACCATCGCTGCCACCACGTCGGCGTCGACCCGCTGGAGGAGCGGCTCAAATGGGGCAAGTTCATGTGCGACCAGCGGCGCATCGAGGGCCGTCCAGTCGAGGGAGCACTGCAGAAAAGCCTCTGATCTCTCGGCCATCGCGGGCAGCACGGGCTTCAGATAGGTGGCCAGCGCTCGGAACAGATTGACGCCAACGGAGCAGACTGCCTGTACTTCGCTCTCGAGCGCTTCATCCTTGGCCATCACCCAGGGCTTCTTGTCGTCAATGTACTGGTTGGCCCGGTCTGCAAGGGCAATGATCTCGCGCATGGCACGATTGAACTCTCGCGCTTCATAGAGCGTGGCAATCTTGTCGCCGGCATCGATAAACGACTGGACTAGTTCCGGCTCCGCGCAGGTTTCGCTCATCTGGTTATCGAATTTTTTGCGCAGGAAGCCCGCGCAGCGGCTGGCGATATTGACGACCTTGCCGATGAGATCCGAATTCACCCGCTGCACGAAATCATCGAGGTTGAGGTCAATATCGTCGACGCCACCCGAGAGCTTGGCCGCAAAGTAGTAGCGCAGATACTCGGGATCAAGGTGCTCAAGATAGGTCTCCGCCAGAATGAAGGTGCCCCGGCTCTTGGACATCTTGACCCCGTTCACCGTCAGAAAACCGTGGGCATACACGGCCGTCGGCTGCCTCAACTCGGCGGCGTCGAGCATGGCGGGCCAGAACAGGCCGTGAAAGTTAACGATGTCTTTGCCGATGAAGTGATACAGCTCGGTGTCACCCCCGGGCAGCCAGTAGGCGTCGAAATCATCGCCCTGTTCGCGGCAAAGCGCCTCGTGGCTGGCCATGTAGCCGATCGGCGCATCGAGCCAGACGTAGAAGTATTTTTCAGAGTGTCCGGGGATCTCGAAACCAAAGTAAGGCGCATCCCGGCTGATATCCCAGTCCTGCAGTCCGGCCTCGAGCCATTCTTTCAGCTTATTGGCAATCGGCTCCTGCAATTGGCCGCTGTTGATCCAGTCAGTCAGCAGGCCCTCGAAGTGGCCCAGCTGGAAAAACAGGTGGCTTGAGTCTTTATCAATAGGCACGGCGCCCGAGAGCGCGGAGACCGGGTCAATCAGTTCGGTTGGGGAGTAGGTGGCACCGCAGGCCTCGCAGTTGTCACCGTACTGATTCGGGGCTTTGCACTTTGGGCACGTGCCCTTGATGAATCGATC
>CAXEVD010000138.1:0-5233 GCA_963999395.1 uncultured Halieaceae bacterium | reverse complement strand
ACCGAGGATGGCCATGACCCCGCCGGCGCGGTGCACGTCCTCCATGTGGTAGAGCGGGGTGCTTGGTGCCACCTTACAAAGCTGCGGGATCTTACGGGACAGCGTGTCGATCGCGGCCATGTCGAAGTCCACCCCGGCTTCCTGCGCAGCAGCGAGTAGGTGCAAGATCGTATTGGTCGAGCCGCCCATCGCAATATCGAGGCTCATGGCGTTTTCAAACGCGCGTCGGCTGGCAATCTCACGAGGCAGCGCCGTGGCGTCATCCCGCTCGTACCAGCGCCGCGCCAACTCGACGATCAGACGTCCCGCGCGCAAGAACAACTGTTCCCGGTCTGCGTGGGTCGCCAGCAGCGAGCCGTTGCCGGGCAAACTCAGCCCCAAAGCCTCGGTCAGGCAATTCATGGAGTTGGCGGTGAACATGCCAGAGCAGGAGCCACAGGTTGGACAAGCCGAGCGCTCATAGGCCTCTACCGTAGCGTCGTCAGCGCTGGAATCCGCAGCGATCACCATGGCGTCGACCAGATCCAGCTTGTGCTCGGACAATGCGGTTTTACCCGCTTCCATCGGGCCACCCGACACAAACACCACCGGAATATTGAGCCGCATCGCTGCGTTTAGCATCCCGGGGGTGATCTTGTCGCAATTAGAAATACACACCATGGCATCCGCGCAGTGTGCGTTGACCATGTACTCCACCGAGTCGGCGATGAGGTCCCGGGACGGCAGGCTGTAGAGCATGCCGTCGTGGCCCATGGCAATACCGTCGTCCACGGCAATGGTGTTGAACTCTTTGGCGACGCCGCCAGCCGCTTCGATCTCACGCGCCACCAATTGCCCCAGATCTTTGAGGTGCACGTGGCCGGGCACGAACTGGGTGAACGAATTCACCACCGCGATGATGGGCTTTTCAAAGTCCTCATCCTGCATGCCGGTTGCGCGCCACAAAGCCCGGGCGCCTGCCATGTTGCGTCCGGCGGTTGAAGTGCGAGATCGATATTGGGGCATCGAATTCTCCGGGTGGTGATGAAAAAGCGGTCGCTAGCTTACCATTGGCGCCTGAGGACTTCAGACTGCTCGTCGCAGTACCGCCGCGTTGCGCTGCCAGTTATAGAGCAGCTGTTTTTCGACCGGCAAATCGTCAAGGCTCGCGGCTTCGAAGCCCTGTTCGAAAAACCAGTGTGTGCTTTGCGTGGTGAGTACAAAGACGTGCGTGAGCGAGAGCGCTTTCGCCTCGGCGAGCAGTTCATCCAGAAGCTGTCGGGCGCGGCCTGTGCCACGATAGTCAGGATGCGTCGCGACACAGGCGATCTCTCCCACACTCTCGGCCTCATAGGGATAGAGTGCGGCGCAGGCCAGTACCCGGCCATCCCGCTCGAGGATGGAAAAATAACCGATCTCTTCCTCAAGCCGTTCGCGGGACCGTTTAACGAGAGCGCCACTGTCTTCGAGCGGTCGGATCACCTCGACGATACTGGCGATATCGTTGATGTCCGCTGACCTGGCCTGCTCGTAGGGGTTTTGTGCGATCAAGGTGCCAGAGCCGTCATGGGTGAAAAGCTCCTCGAGGAGCGCGCCCTCGCGCTCGTAGCTGAGCAAATGACTTCGCGCGACGCCGTTGGTACAGGATCGGCAGGCACTGTCCCGCAGGCGCTGCTGTTCTGCATCAACAATGTCGAGCGCCCATGCGGAGTCAATCGTGCACTGGCGAATCAGTTCGCCGTCAGCGGCGTGCAGGCCCGGCTGTCGGTCTAGGAAAATCAGCTTTTCTGCGCCAATGGCCACGGCCACTTTTTCGGCAACCTCGCTGGCGCTGACACTGAAGATTTCACCCGCTGGCGAGTAGCCGAGCGGTGACAGCAGCGCGATCGCGTCCTGATCGAGGATGCCGCGCACCCCCTCGGCATCGACCCGGCGTACCGTGCCACTGTGCAGATAGTCCACGCCATCGTGGATGCCAATAGGCTTTGCGGTCACCACATTGCCACCCAGAATTCTGAGTCGGGCACCGGTCAGCGGCGTATTGGGTAGCCCCATCGAGAGCTGTTGCTCCAGCTGCACCCGCTGTCGCGCTGCTGTCTCGATAGCTACTGACAGCGTAAGGTCGTCGGTAATGCGAAGGCCGTCATAGAACTGTGCCGGCCTATCGGTGGGCAGAGCGGCATCAATGGCCTCCCGGGTAGCGTGAACCAGCACCAACTTGATCCCCAGAGAGTGGAGCAGTGCCACATCGTGGATCAGTGTCGCGTGTCCCGCCGACTCCAGCGCGCCGTTGCCCAGATACAACACAAAGGTGCGCCCACGGTGTGCCTTGATATAGGGACCCGTGTGGCGAAACCAGGCAATGTGATGCGTTGTGTCGGTCATGGTATCTGCTGGTATTGATAGCGATAGGCCACAATCAAGCGGCCTTTCAGGGACGCGCATCCTACCGAGTCTTCCGGTGGTGAGAAAGGGTAAAAATCTTCATGTCACGCCCGTGTCGACGCGAGTGGCGGGGCCTGCCCCTTGCCGATAGGCTAGGGGTACTGGGTGGACAGAACAGGCCACGAGATGTCGCGGGATGCGGACCAACCCGCAGGGCTGAAAGGCCGCCTCGGCGAGATTACGGCGCGCCTAATGACCAGCGCTGGTGAGTTTGGGTATTTACCCATGATGCGAGCAAGGTAGAATCCTGCGCCCGGTGCGCCGATGGCTCATACTGTCACTGCAAACCCGCGGACACAGCACAAACGACCAGCATAAATAGAAAGGAAACGACATGGACCTCTCAAAACTCACCGGCCACATCTGGCTCGACGGCGAAATGGTTCCCTGGCAGGAAGCGCGGGTTCATGTGCTGACCCACACCTTTCATTACGGCCTGGGTGTGTTCGAGGGTGTTCGTGCGTACAAGACCCCTGACGGTACGTCAATTTTCCGCCTCAAGGAGCACACTGACCGACTGTTCCGCTCGGCGCACATTCTGCGTATGGACATGCCCTACGACAAAGAAACTTTGAGCGCGGCACAGCGTGAAGTCGTCAGGGCAAACGGTCTGGATGAGGCGTACATCCGGCCCATGTGTTTTCTCGGTTCTGAAGGAATGGGCTTGCGTGCCGATAACCTTAAGACCCATGTCATGGTGGCCTCGTGGGCGTGGCCTTCTTATATGGACCCCGAGGCCAGAGATCGCGGCATTCGTATCGCGACGTCCAGCTACACGCGGCACCACGTCAACATCACAATGTGCAAAGCCAAGGCCAACGGCAATTACATCAACTCTATTCTGGCGCTGAGAGAGGCCATGGACGCGGGCTTCGAGGAGGCCTTGTTGCTCGATAACGAGGGCTATGTTGCAGAGGGCAGCGGCGAGAACTTTTTCCTCGTCCGTGACGGCGTCCTCTATACGCCCGAACTGACCTCGTGCCTGGAGGGGATAACGCGAGACAGCATTTTGCGTATCGCGGCGGATCAAGGTCTGACAGTGAAAGAAAAGCGGATTACCCGGGACGAGGTCTATGTCGCCGACGAGGCGTTTTTCACCGGTACCGCGGCAGAGGTGGTGCCGATCCGTGAGCTTGATAACCGGATGATCGGCAGCGGCACGCGCGGCCCGATCACGGAAAAACTACAAAGCATCTATTTTGAAGCCGTTCGCGGCGAGCAGTCCCAGTATGCTGAGTGGTTGGCACCCGTGGCCGACTAGGTAGCACTGACCCCATGGAAAGCCTCTCCAGCGGTATTCAATACCGGCACTGGCCGGTCGAAGACGCCAAGGCCTGCGTGCTGCTCGCGCATGGTCTTGCCGAGCATACCGGACGCTACGAGCATGTTGCTGCGCGCTTTAATGAGCGCGGCGTGGCCGTGGCGGGCCCCGATCACATCGGGCACGGAGCGTCGCCCGGTGTGCGTGTATACCTGAAAACTTTCTCCGAGTATCTCGAACCGATGCAGGCACTCCGCGCCCACATTGATGACTGGTATCCAGGGCGACCGGTGTTCCTGATGGGCCACAGCATGGGGGGGCTCATCAGCGCCCACTTACTGCTTTTATCCCAGGCTGCGTTTCGCGGCGCGATGCTGTCGGGTCCCGCGTTCCACGCGGATCCGGCGCCGGCGCCCGTCATGCTGATTGGCCGCTTGCTTCGGTACTTACTGCCCAAGCTGGGCATGGTCTCTTTGGACGCTAACGGGGTGAGCCGCGACCCGGCGGTCGTGGCCGACTATATTGCCGACCCCCTGGTCTATAACGGCAAGATCACGAGCGGCCTTGGCATCGAAATGCTGGATGCCATGGAGGTTGCGATTGCCCGTGCGGGCGAGATCACGCTGCCTATTTACATTGCCCATGGCGACGCCGATGTGATGGCGGGGCCGGAGGGTTCGCAGGCTTTCTTCGACGCACTGGGCGCTCAGGACAAGACCCTCGACTTCTGGCCAGGTCTTTACCACGAGATCCTGAATGAACCTGAATCCGAGGAGGTGATTTCCCGCTACGTTAACTGGCTGGAATCTCATTTGTGAGCGCCCAGCGGGCACTGGTGCTGGGTGCCGCGGGACAACTCGGCAGGGCTTGCATGGATTGTGCCCCCGAGCTGGTAGTGGCAGAGGGATTCAGCCGGGTAACCTGCGACGTGACCGATGATGCGGCGCTGCGCAGAGTCATAGATGAAGTTGACCCTCAAATTGTGATCAATGCGGCCGCCTATACTGCTGTAGATGCCGCCGAGGATGACCCTGAGTCAGCTGATGCCGTGAACGCCAATGCTCCCGCCATACTGGGTGCGCTGTGTGCCCGGCGCGATCTGCGACTCGTGCATATCTCCACCGACTTTGTTTTTGACGGCCGAGCGCATCGGCCGTATGTCCCTGCCGCAGATCCCATACCTTTAGGTATTTATGGCGCAAGCAAGTGGCGAGGCGAGCAGGCTGTGTTCGCCAGTGGCGCGAGCCATGCCGTGGTGCGTACCAGCTGGGTCTATGGCCCCGGCGGCCGTAATTTCGTGCTGACGATGCTGCGACTGATGCGCGAGCAGGGCACCGTGCGCGTTGTGAATGATCAAATCGGTTCGCCGACCTCGGCCCGCGGTCTTGCAGAAATCTGCTGGTTGTTGGCGCTTAATGATGACGCTGGGGGAGTGTTTCACTGGTCCGATACAGGCGCGATCAGTTGGTACGATTTTGCCTGTGGTATACACAATGAGGCCTTGGCGCTGGGTCTGCTCTCTGCTCCTGCAACGATTGAACCGGTTTC
>CAXEVD010000137.1:0-5240 GCA_963999395.1 uncultured Halieaceae bacterium | reverse complement strand
GCTGGATGACAGCCGCTCGGGTTCAAGATATGAAGGAACGCAAAGTCATGTTCCCCACGATTGAACTGCAGTAGTCGCCAACCAGCTTAAACCTAGGTTCCCTCCAGCAACTGCTCTAGCTCCTGCAGAAAATCATCTGATGAGCGCCGTGGTGCATCGCCAAAAGCGCCATCGAACATGGAATATTATTTGCCCGGTATCTCAGCACTTTTCAGCTTGGCGTTGTCCGAATTATCTTCAGATCAAAGTATGTCCGTCACTGCGACCAGAACCTCTTCCCTACCAGCAATGGCGGTTTGCCCCTCCGATAAATTCTACTGGTCGACCTTCGAAATATTTGCTGAGGATCCGGCTCCAACTGCTTATACTATTTTTTATTAGAGGAGATGGTGGTCACGGTGTGCGGTGTATTCTTCACATAGGAACCGAAAAGACAGGGTCCACATCGCTCCAAACCGCGCTGAGCGTCAATAGAGAGCATCTCAGTGAGAGAGGTATTTTTTACAGCAAAGCGGCTGGAACACTCAATAGTCGGGCGCTTGCGGCTGCGTTTTGTCAGTACTCCTCCGATGATTATCTTGCTCGGTTGGGGATAGAAGACACCACCCAACACATTTCCTGGCGCAACAATCTTTTGGATAAAATCCGCGAGGAAGTGGTTACAGCCCAGACTGGTCACGATACATTTTTACTATCGTCAGAGCACTTCTCGTCAAGACTTGTTCGTGAGGAGCAAATTGCATCCCTCAAGAGCTTCTTGCTGACGCTGTTCGCAGATTTCGATGTTGCTTGCTACCTAAGACGGCAAGATCGCATGGCAGTTAGTCGACACAACGAGGTTTTGCGCGCGGGATTTGCGGAACCAATACTTCCCAATGTGCAAGCCTCGGATTCGTTGCCACTCCTATTCGATTTTGAAGCACTCCTGAGAAGATGGTCAAAGTTAGCTGGGCAATCAGCACTAAAGCCGAGAATCTACGACAAAAAAGCCTTAGTTGATGGCGATGTCGTTGATGATTTCTCTAAAACCTTCTTGCATACCAGATTGCCCGAGAGGCCCCTGCGGCAAGCCAATGTTGCACTAAGCAAACCTGCACAGGATGCTCTTCATATGTTTAATACAGCAATGGGACCGAGGAATAGAAAAGCTCTGAGTCAAGCTAGGAGAAAATTATCACAATATTTAGAGATACATGCACCGGGCCAGGGGCGACAACCTACTTCTGGTGAGGCGAGAGAGTTCTATAAGTTATTTAAGAAAGGAAATGATTTAGTCGCACGCACCTACTTTGATAAGGAAATTTTGTTTCCGGAAGACTTCAATTCTGAATATCCCGAGATCGAAGATTCAAAACATCACACCGGTGCCCAATTATTACTGCAATACTTCGAGCACTTGATTGAAGCACAACCTGAATCAATGTCCTTAGAGTAGACGCGATAGGACTAGTTACTACTAATGCTTCTGCAGGCTGCGAATCGCGGCCAGATAGCCAAAAAGCAAATCTGATATAAGCATCGTTCTCTTATCAAACCCGCGTAGCTTAGACATAAGTCGAGAATCCGCAGCGCGTGTCGAACCTCCGAGAATGTCACTAGACCCTGAAACATCATCGACCGATAGGTTACCTTAACCTCTATCCTCAATTTTTGATTCGGTCCCAGCGCCAAATTTAATATCAGTGCTAAGTTCTTGTTGCCACCTCAACGCGCTGCTCCATTAAAAAAACGGCTTCAATGGGTATTCATTGCTTGAATAGAAATCTGCGAACTATTTAGACGAGCTACCCATCCCCACCTATTCTTGCTTTTCAAGGCAATTAGACCTGTGAAGATTGAGCGAACATCCGCAGTCGTAGCTTATTGATAATGAGATTTGTTATCATTTCAAGCCCAGCTAACCATAAGCGTTGTTCATCCAGTCTTGGAGGGAAAAAATGAGAGTTCCGTTTCTATTATTCATTTATCTGACGGCTATTTCGGAGATAGCAAACGCGCAAGACCTTGCCTGCTCGAGTGCTGTAACGTTGGACGGTGGAACGCTTGAAGTAACGTCAGACAACTCCGGTGACGATACTGAAAATCTCCAGTGTGCATTAGATTTTGCAATTGAAGCCGGTTTTCGCGACATTTTCCTCACCTCAAAGACTTACGATATTGGTGCTGTAAGCGCCAGAGGGTTCCGAGGAGATCTCCGCGGAAGAAGCAAAAAGAACACAGTTGTCAGCATTCAGAACGGGGCTCTGAGTTGCACCGAAGCGATGGGCGCTGCAATAGAGTTTCAAGTCGGTAACGCGTCCGTACGCAACATGACGATCTCGGTCGATTCACCATGCGCTGATGGAAATGCCGCATCGGTCATCGCGTTTCATTCTAATGCCGCCGACTGTGCCGATAGAACTGTATTCGGAAACGTTGACCGGGTAGTAATCGCTGGTACAGGTACTCAAGGCTCTGACACCGTTGTTGGAATAATTGCGGATGTGGCGCCGGGCTGTGATAGCGCTAATCAAAGGGTATTGGGAACCCTAAAGGTAAACAGATCGGAGCTGAGCGATTTGGAAATTGGCGTGCAAACCTCCATCGGCGGCGGTGGGCAGGTTGACATTAATTATAATTCACTTTCCACGATAGGCCTGCCTTTGAGCATCCTGGACGCTAACCAAAGTACCACCATTCTTGCCAACAAAATCAACTTTAATGATGTGGATTCTTATGGGGCATCCTCAGGATTGGGTACTACCGCCATCTATGTGGCTAGCACCGCGGCGTCCCCGAATAACAACACCACAACTATAAAAAACAACACACTTACGGACGGAGGATTATCCGCAGGCGGCACGGCTATCCTCGTAGGTCAAATTGAAAAGGCGATAACCCATAAAATGGCAGTTACTGGTAATACTTTTCAAGGTTCCTCAGCAAACACTGCCGGCGGTGGGCTGGTGGCCATTGACACCGAAGACGGCGTAATAAGCGGCAACGCTTTTCTCTCTGCAGCCGGCACCTGGATAGATGTAAGTTCTGGCGATATCTCTCAAGGATTTATCGGCAGAGACATATCAGGATGGGCTATCGTGGCCAACGATTTTTCCGGGTCGACAGCTAACACCGATATCTCACTTGGCGAGGGCACCTCTGGTGTAATCGTCGGCAGGTCCCAAGGCTTGCCGAAAGTCGATGACGTGACGGGACAAAACGATATTTTAGAATCTTATACGGCGAGTGACACGGCATTCGCCAAGCGGTCGAGATCAATTAAATCGGCAGCAGTACCGACAGAACTGTTCTATCAGCAGTTGTTGACGCTTATGCGTTTGGACCCGCTAAATGACTAAGCAAGATCACGCAAACGCCTTACTGAAAGCTCAAGGGGCTAGCTCGCCGGGACTTCCCACGTCGTTGTGAACTCAAACCTCTTCCGATGCCCGGTGAGGCTGATCCCCTGCTTCAAGATTGGAACTTCCTGCTATGCGGTCGAGGATCTCCTCACGATGAACTGCTACCTCTTTGGGGGCCTTCACGCCGATGCGAACTTGATTGCCTTTGACGCCGAGCACGGTAATCGTGACATCGTCACCTATCATCAGGGACTCTCCGACTCTGCGTGTCAAAATCAACATGATTCACTTCCTTGTTCCGAGGATCCCACTCTCCGGCAAGGTTTCTGATCCATGCACGCCGATGCGGGATACTTACTAGATATCTACTGTATCAAGGCCGAACGCAGAATGCAGGCTCCGCACGGCCAGTTCAAGATATTTCTCTTCGATGATCACTGAGATTTTGATCTCTGAAGTACTAATCATCTGAATATTGACGCCCACATCCGCCAATGCCTTGAACATCGTCGCCGCCACTCCTGAGTGAGAGCGCATACCAACCCCCACAACCGATACTTTGGCTATGTGATCGTCGGTCAACACTTCACCCGCACCTAGTTCAGCCACCACTGGGGACAGCACAGCCGCTGCCGCTTCCATGTCACTCCGCGCAACAGTAAAGGTGAAGTCGGTGGCGTTTTCGCCGCGGCTGTTCTGGAGAATGACATCCACTTCGATATTTGCCTCGCCTACGGGCCCCAGAATGCGATAGGCCATACCTGGGCTGTCGGGCACGCCCACCACCGTCAGTTTGGCCTCGTCGCGATTGAAGGCAATCCCGGCAATAACAGGCGCTTCCATGGAGGCATCCTCCTCAGTCGTAATCAGTGTTCCGGGGCCTTCCTCAAAACTGCTCAGCACCCGCAACGGAACTTTGTATTTACCCGCAAATTCAACCGAGCGAATCTGCAAAACCTTTGATCCCATGCTCGACATTTCCAGCATTTCGTCAACGGTAATGCGATCCAGGCGTTTTGCCCCGTCCACCATTCTGGGGTCGGTCGTATAAACGCCGTCCACATCGGTATATATCTGGCATTCGGTTGCCGCGAGCGCCGCGGCCAATGCCACAGCGGTGGTATCAGAGCCACCGCGGCCCAACGTAGTTACATTGCCGTCCACATCGACACCCTGAAAGCCTGCCACGACCGGCACACCGCCCGCATCCAGCTCAGACTTCAACGTACCGAGCTGAATATCCTGAATACGGGCCTTGTTGTGCGCACTGTCGGTCAGAATACCGACCTGATTGCCGCTGTAGGACTTTGCCCTCACAGATCGCTCACCCAATGCCATACTCAATAATGCCGTCGTGACTTTCTCGCCAGTGCTCAACAGCGCGTCCAGTTCGCGCGGCGTCGGGTTCGACTGAATCTCCTTTGCGAGCCCCAGCAACCGGTTGGTTTCCCCGGACATAGCAGACACGACCACGACCACATCGTGGCCCTCGCTTTTAAAGCGAGCCACTCGGTCAGCGACTGCACCGATCCGCTCTACCGAGCCGACCGAGGTGCCACCGTATTTTTGGACAATGAGTGCCATAACTCACTCGGTGTGTCTAAGGAAGGGCGCGTATTTAACACGATTCGCGCCTCGCTGAGAACCAGCTGTGGTTATAGTGGCAAGCTTTCCAGCGCGGCTCCGAGCAAAACTCATCACAAATGCGGCGGCACTAAAAGGATAGATCCGCTACTCGCAGATTGGCGCTAATTGAGTTGGGATTCTACCCACTGAGGGAGTGATGCGAGTGCTGCTGGCAAGGCCGCGACATTGGAACCACCTCCTTGCGCCATATCGGGTCGTCCACCCCCTTTGCCACCGAGCTCACCCGCAAAATGTTTGATCACATCGCCGGCT
>CAXEVD010000136.1:0-5271 GCA_963999395.1 uncultured Halieaceae bacterium | reverse complement strand
CATGTTGATACGCTGGAGGCGCTTGCGGCAGGGGCCAGTGTTCGCCACGGTGTGGCGGTAAAACTTGAGGACGTTTTCGCAGCGACCCGATGGCGCTGGGAGATTGTCCAGATGTTGCCGTCCGAGGTCAGGGTGACCGATTGGCGAGCCACCCACGGCAATTTGTACACGGCGATTCAGTTGTCGCGGGATCTGATCGGATTGATTCTGTTCATCGTGATTTTTGTTGCCGCGTTTAACGTGGTGTCCTCCTTGATGCTGGTGGTGACAGATCGACGCAAGGCGGTGGCGATGCTGATGGCCATGGGCGGCGGGCGCGCCGATATCACCGCGGTCTTTTTTCTGCAGGGAGGCCTGATTGGTGTAGTGGGGGCTTTAGCGGGCGTGGCCTTGGGTCATCTGCTTGCAATCAACGCACCGGATTTAGCCGTGATGCTTGAGCAGTGGTTGGGTGCACCGCTCCTGCAGACCGACGTGTATCCGTTGGCGTTCGTACCGGTGGATATCCGCTGGCAGGATGCGGTGACCACTGCTGGCATCGCCATTGGGCTCTCGGTGCTCGCAGCAACGCTGCCCGCACTGCGCGCGGCGTCTTTACCGGTGGCGGAGACGCTCGCTCACTGACGGCGTTTGCGCCGCGCATGCCACTGGCGTCGGACCGCGTTGCGCCACATCGTATCGATCATCCAGTAGCCCAATACCCCGAGTATCACGCCCATCAGCTGTGAGCCGACCAGCAGCGGCCACCAGATGTTGTCGAGGCTTTGCACAAACCAGGTCCAGGAGGCTTCAAACTCGATATCGAGCGGTTCCTTACCCAGCACCCAGGCGCCCAGCCTGTAGGCCGCGTAGTAGATCGCGGGCATAGTAAGCGGGTTTGTGATGAAGATCAGCGAGAAGCTCAGCGGTACGTTGGCGGTAAACACGATGGCGAGTGCTACAGAGATGATCATTTGTCCGGGCACGGGCAGCATGGCGCAGTAGAGGCCAATGCCAAAGGCCTTGGCGGTGGTGTGTCGGCTCAGTTGCCAAAGATTGCTGTCTTCAACCCAGCTGCCAAAAATCCTAAATGAGCGACTCTGGCGCACCTTGCCCGGCGTCGGTACCCAGTTCCTGAGGCGTTTTTTGAGCATCCCGCTGGTGGCCGAAGTCATAAAGAACGTGGCCTATCATAATCGCTTGGATAACGGATTTGACCAATAACTTCTGACGATTGAGGGGGAGCAACTCCGAAGTCTCGTTTGTGCTTTTGTTTGTTGGTTCTGATGTTCCAACTCAAGCTCAGCTAGCCCATCCTCAATGTGCGCTGGGGTTTCCTTCTGGCCCAGTTCGAGCGTCTTTCCCCGCGGTGCGCAAAGGGGGTTTCTGACACCTCGTTTTGGTTCTTAATAATGCCGTAAATACCTGCCAAAACCCTGTCTGGGGCTGACCTTGGCGGCTCGGTATACTCAGGCTCTCTGAGGGAGGGCTGTTTGTGTTTCAAGTGTTGGCCGCGGGCGGCTGGGTCATGCCTTTTATCGTGGTGTGCTCGGTGTTGGCCCTGGCGATCTGTATTGAGCGGCATTTTGCGCTGAACAAGCAGCGGATTGCGCCACCGCACCTGCTGGCTACCGTCTGGCAGCAACTGCGAGGCGAGGGGCTTGACGCTCAGAAACTCAAAGCCCTGCGCCAGGGTTCACCGCTGGGCGCTATTCTCGCAGCGGGCCTTGCCAATCGGCACCAGGGCCGCGAGGTCATGCGCGAGAGCATTCGTGAGGCGGCATCGCATGTGATTCATCGCCTCGAGCGTTACCTCAACGCGTTGGGCACCATTGCAGCGATTACGCCGTTGATGGGTCTGCTGGGTACGGTGACGGGTATGATCATCACCTTCCAGGCGATCACCATCTTTGGCGCGGGTGACCCCAAGGCCATGGCAGGCGGTATTTCTTCCGCACTGGTTACCACGGTTCTGGGTCTGCTGGTTGCGATCCCGACGGTATTGCTGCACACGGTCGTCAACGGTCGCTCACAGCGTATTATTCATGTGCTGAACGAGCAGGCCACGGGCATTGTGGCGGAGCACTCCGAGCGCGCGCACAACTGATTGCCCGGGAGGCTAGCTGTCGATGGGAATTTTCGAGGTCATTCTTGCCTTTATGGAAAAAGGCGGGAACGTACTGTGGTTGATCGCTGCGCTCGTATTTTTTATGTGGACACTGATCTTCGAGCGGGTGTGGTATTTCACCTCCGTTTGGAAGGCTGATCGCGCTGCGGTGCTCAGTGTCTGGGAAGAGCGCAGCGAGCGCAAATCCTGGAACGCCAAGAAGATCCGTGGGCGCCTGCTATCGGAGAGTCGCGAGCTGATCAATGACAATATGAACGTGATTGCGACCTGCGTGGCACTTTGCCCGCTGCTGGGCCTTCTCGGCACGGTAACCGGCATGATCGAGGTGTTTAACGTGATGGCGGTGACGGGTGGCGGCGACGCCAAGTCCATGGCGGGCGGCGTGGAACGCTCTACCATTCCCACCATGGCGGGGATGGTCGCTGCGTTATCGGGCCTGTTCGCGAATACCTATCTCCAGAGAATTACCAACCGGGAGCAACAGCTCCTAACAGATCAATTGACGTCGGATCATTGATCCTGTCTCTGGGTTGAGAAAACGATGCGGAAAATAGCAAAACAACAGGATCAAGGCGGCGCAGAGATCGATTTGACACCGATGCTAGACGTCGTATTCATCATGTTGATCTTCTTTATTGTTGTGGCCTCCTTCATCAAGGAAGCCGGGGTCGAGGTCAACCGCCCCGACGACAACCAGCCGGATAATCCTGAAGACTCCACCAGTATTCTGGTTGAGGTGGCTTCAGATAACCAGATTTGGATGGAAAACCGCCGTGTGGACATCCGCGCGGTTCGCGCCAACATTCAGCGACTGCTTGCCGAAGACCCTGAAGCCCCCGTCACCATCAAGGTGGAGAAAGGCGCTGAGGCCGGCATTGTGGTCGATGTGGCAGATGCCGCTCGCGAATCAGGTGTTGCAGCCGTGAACTGGGCCTCGGATCGGTAAAGGGTAATAGTATGAGTATGCGAGATCAGTCCAGATCGGCCGCAGCGGAAGAAGGTAGCCAAATTGACCTGACACCGATGCTGGACGTCGTGTTCATCATGTTGATTTTCTTCATCGTGACTTCCAGCTTTGTGAAAGAGCCGGGAGTGGAGCTCTTCAAGCCGCAGGCTTCAACGCAGGAATCCTGTGAGCGTGGCACGATCATTTTCGCAGTTGATGCCAATGGCGATATTTTCTACAACAAGAACAAGCTGCCGTTGGATCGCGCATTGCGAACCGCGGAGGCGGCGAAGAAAGAAGCCCCACAGGCAAATATTGTGGTGCAGGTAGATCGAGAGACCCCGGCCTATGTGGTCGAGGACTTGATCGATGTTGTTCGGCCCATTTTGACGGCGCCGCCCTGTATTTCCACGGATGAAGAGGCTTAACGGTTATGGGTAGTTCGGCTCGTGTTGCCGTCAGTGCCGCGCTTGCGGTCCCGGTTGCCATCGCTCTATTTTTTGTCATGCACAGCCTCGTCAGCCGAGACTTCAAGCAAGAAGACGTCAAGGCTCGCAAGATCGCTGACATCGTGGTCCCGGACAAGACGATCGAGACTAATCTCAATGAAGTAAAGCCCGAAAAGATTGACGATCCTGAAGAGCCGCCACCCGAGCTAGAGCCAATCCAGTTCGATACTCAGCTCGACATGAATGTGGCCAATACGGCGCCCACGACTGGCATTAACCTCAATCTGAATGCCTCGGGTATGTCCTCTGGAGATGGTGAATACCTTCCTATTGTGAAGGTCGCTCCGATTTATCCGCGACGCGCACAAACGCGGGGCATTTCCGGCTACTGCATTGTTGAGTACACCGTGACAAAAACCGGCTCCATTAGAGATCCGTTTCCGGTTGACTGCCAGCCCAAGGGTATTTTCGAGCGGGCATCACTGAAGGCCTCGGAGAAGTTCAAGTACAAGCCGCGGGTTGTGGATGGCGAGCCGATCGAAGTGGCAGGCGTGCAAAACAAGTTCACTTATGAGCTGGAAAACTGAGATGAGAGGTTTGGCTATGGCGATAGCGTCACTGTTTAGAGTTTCTGCTCTCTCTGTGATTGCGATCTGCGGGTTGGTGGCAATGGATCAGGTAGCACCAGGCGTCTTCGTGGCTGAGGCGGTCGCTCAGGACAAGCCCAAGAAAGATACCCGCGAGACTCGCCGCACGCCGGCATTACGTAACAAGGTCTACGAGCGACTCGCAGAGGCACAAACGCTTGCTGAGGCTAAGGATTATGCGGGTGCGGCGGCCATTCTGAATGACATGATTTCCGAAGACGGCAAGCGGGCGCTGAATAGTTATGAGCTGGCTAATGTCTACAATCTGCACGCGTTTTTGAGCTACGCCAAAGAGGACTATCCCCAGTCTTTGCGCTACTACGAGCAGGTCATTGCACAACCCGATATTCCGCTGGCAATGGAGATCAACACCCGCTTCACGATTGCACAGCTCTACTTTGTGCAAGAAAAGTGGCAGCAGGGAATCGATGCACTCCTGATGTGGTTCGAGATGAACGAGAAGCCCAATGCGGGCGCTTATGTGTTGCTCGCTCAGGGCTACTATCAAGTTAAGCGATACGACTTGGCGCTGGATAACGTTGAGACGGCGATTGCCATGCACGAGGGCGAAGGAAAGTTGCCCAAAGAACAGTGGTACAACCTCGCGCGGTTCCTCTACTTTGACAAAGAAGATTTTGATTCAGCGCTGGACGTACTGAATACGCTGATCATCTACTACCCAAAAAAGCAGTACTGGGTGCAGGCCTCACACCTTTATGGCGAAAAGAAAGACGAGCCGCGTCAATTAGCACTGATGGAAGCCGCCTATGAACAAGGGTTCCTCGATCGTTCCAGCGAGTTGGTGACCATGGCCTACCTGTACCTCAATGCAGAAGCGCCCTACTACGCCGGTGCAGTAATTGAAAAAGGCTTCTCCGATGAGCTCGTCGATGACAAGTCGAAGAATTATGAACTGGCGGGCAGCGCTTGGGCGCAGGCGCGCGAAGTAGCCAAATCCATTCCGATGATGGAAAAGGCGGCCGCCAAGTCTGATGAGGGTGAACTCTACGTCCGGCTGGGCAACGTTTATCTAGATGGCGATCAATTTACCAAGGCCGCCGACTCGGTCCAAAAGGGCTTGAAAAAGGGTGGCGTAAAACGCCCTGATCAGGCCCGACTGGT
>CAXEVD010000135.1:0-5271 GCA_963999395.1 uncultured Halieaceae bacterium | reverse complement strand
CTTGAAGCGGTTGGGGACCAAATAGGCCACCTCGCGAAGGCCCATCTGTTGCAACACCGAAACGGCCATAGCGCAGCTAGTGGCGCCATCCGCGTCAAAGTCGCCAACAATGAGCACTCGGGCCTCACCCTCTATGGCGTCAGCCAATAACTCGGCGGCATCCGTCACACCCTCGAGACTGGCCGGCGGTAACAGCTGATCGAGGCCCAGCGCCAGCTGATCGGGGTCTGTGATACCGCGGCTCGCATACACCCGCTTCAGTACTTCGGGTAGCGCCGCGTTTTGGAGAGCAGAGGAAATGTCGGCTTGGCGCCGACGGATGGTGGGTGGGCTTAGCGTCGACACTGCGCCATCATGAAGGCATGCACCGCGGCGATATCGTTGGCCATCGTATCAAACCGCTCCTCGCGATCAAAAAGATCTGCGAGATGGTCGGGCAGTACGGGGGTTTGACCTGTTTCTGCACGGGCCACAGCTGCCGGGAATTTAGCGGGGTGAGCAGTGGACAGGGTCACCATCGGGCCCTCGCCGTCGCGCGCGCACAGCCGCGCCGCCCGGGTGCCAATCGCAGTATGGGGGTCCAAAAGCTGCCCGGTTTTATGCCACGCGAGGCGGATTTCCTCGCAGGTTTCCTCGTCAGAGACCTTGGCGCTGGTAAAGAGCTTTTGTGCTCGTGCGAGAGCGGAATCCGTCAGATTGATCTCGCCCTCGGAAAAATCAGTCATCAGCTCCGCAATCTGAGCAGCATCGCCGTCATAGAGATCAAATAACAATCGCTCAAAGTTGGACGAAATCGAAATATCCATGCTCGGGGACAGTGAGGCCTCAATCGGTTGCCGGGCATAGGTGCCCGTGGTCAGCATGCGGTGCAGCACATCGTTGCGATTGGTTGCGATCACCAAATTGTTGACCGGCAGACCCATGCGATGCGCCAGATACCCCGCATAGATATCGCCGAAGTTGCCGGTGGGCACTGAGAAATTGACCGGCCGGTCCGGTCCACCCAGCGCAAAAGCGGCGTAAAAGTAGTAGACGATCTGGGCCATGATGCGCGCCCAGTTGATCGAGTTGACGGCGACCAGAGAGCGACCCTCGGGGAGGAATGCGTCAGCGACAAAACTCGCTTTTACCAGCGCCTGACAGTCGTCGAAGTTACCCCGAATCGCCAGGTTGTGAACGTTGTCACCCTCAACCGTGGTCATTTGCCGACGCTGCACGTCGGAGACTCGGCCGTCGGGGTAGAGAATGAAAATATCCACGTGCTCGCAATGCCGACACCCTTCGATTGCAGCGCTCCCGGTATCACCAGAAGTGGCGCCCATGATGACAACCTTCTCACCCCGTTGGGTCAGCACGTGATCGAGCAGTCGTCCCAGCAGTTGTAAGGCGAAATCCTTAAAGGCCAGCGTCGGGCCGTGAAATAACTCCAGGAGCCATTGGTCGTGATTCAGCTGCAGGACCGGGGCAACCGCCTGATGTCGAAAGTCGCGGTATGAGGCGTCGACCAGTCCTGCCAACGTCTCGCGATCGATGCTGCCCTCAACGAAAGGCGCAATCACGGTGGTCGCCAACTCGGTGTAGGACATACCTCGCATGGCTTGAAGTTCAGCTTCACTGAAGCTGGGCAGCGACTGCGGGAGGTAAAGCCCCCCATCTTGAGCCAGGCCTGCCAGCAGCACCCCTTCAAAATCGAGAACGGGTGCCTGGCCGCGGGTACTGAGATATTGAAGGCTCACTGCAGTCTATCCACCATGAAAGTGCTATCTGTCATACGCCATCTTCAGCGATCAAAGGCTTCGACGCGCATCAGCGCGGCATCAGCCTCGACTCCCTCCAACGCCATGATTTCATTTAATGCGCCAGTCATTACGGATTGCGGCGCCACATGGGTCAATAACACAACGGCGACCTTGTCTGATCCGGGGGGCAGCGGTTTCTGGATGATCGATTCAATACTGATATCGCAGCCGGCTAAAATCTTGGTGATGTCGGACATCACGCCAGATTGATCAGTAGCAGTGACTCGCACATACCACTCGCTGGCGATGTCTTGTGCCGGCACCCAGGTCGGCGACTGCAGAGCATCTGCAGCAATACCGAGAGCTGGACCCGAGCCCGCGGGGTTACGCGCGACATCTACAAGGTCTGCACAGACCGATGAGGCGGTAGCAGCTCCTCCTGCTCCGGGGCCAACCAGCACCACCTCGCCCACGGCATCACCTGAGATCATGACGGCATTGAGAACGCCGTCGACCGTGGCAATTTGCTTGCGTTCGGGAATGAGCGTGGGGTGCACGCGCATCTCGATGCCCTGCTCCGTCCGGCGCGCGATACCCAAATGTTTGACGCGATATCCCATCGAAGCGGCGCACTCCAGATCCTCGGGAGCCACCTCCTGAATACCCTGCTTCATGGGCGCATCGATGCTCAAGGGAATGCCAAAGGCCAGGGATGCCAGTATCACCAGTTTATGTGCGGCATCGGTACCGTCGATATCAAAAGTAGGATCCGCCTCTGCGTAACCCAGCGCCTGTGCCTCAGAGAGCACGTCCTCGAAGGCGCGTCCTTTGGTGCTCATCTCGGTCAGAATAAAGTTACCCGTGCCATTGATAATGCCCGCCACCTCGGTCACCGCATTGGCGGCCAGCGATTCACGCAACACCTTAATGACCGGTATACCCCCCGCCACAGCGGCCTCGTAGCGGATCTGCACACCGGCCGCTTCTGCCGCTGCAATCAGTTCATTGCCGTGCTCAGCAATCAGTGCCTTATTGGCGGTCACAACATGCTTGCCTTGCTGAATAGCCAGCTTGATCAGATCGTGGGCGACGGTTGTGCCGCCGATCAGCTCTACTAGCAAATCGACGTCGGGGTCTCGGGCTACGTCGAATACATCGCGACTGACACGGGCCTCTCCATAATCATGGTTGGGGTGCTCGCGTCGCGCACCGACATGACTCACCACCATCGCTTGCCCGGATCGCGCCAACAGGGTCTCGGAGTGATCTCGCAGGATCTCAATCGTTGCCAACCCCACCGTGCCCACGCCACAAACGCCGATGTTGAGCGGTTTACGGCTCATGCGGACAGCCCTTCCGCCTTCATCGACGTGCCTTGACGCAACACCTTCTTTATGCCCCGGATGGCCTGACGGGTACGGTGCTCATTTTCGATCAGGCCAAAACGCACAAAACCCTCGCCATATTCACCAAAGCCCACGCCCGGCGAAACCGCCACGCCGCCCTGCTGCAAAAGCATCTTGCTAAACTCTACCGATCCCATGTGGCGGAACGCCTCCGGAATTTGGGCCCATACGAACATGGTGGCTTTAGGCCGCTCAACTGGCCAACCCGCCTCGTTGAGGCCATCGCACAGCACATCGCGCCGGCACCGGTAAATGTCGCAAATATCACGAACGCACTGCTGATCCCCCTCAAGGGCGGCAATCGCCGCCACCTGTACAGGCGTGAAGATGCCGTAGTCGAGGTAAGACTTGATGCGCGTCAGGGCGGCAATCAGCTCGGGATTCCCGCAGCAAAAGCCCACGCGCCATCCCGGCATGTTGTAGCTCTTAGAAAGCGTGAAGAATTCCACGGCAATATCTCGTGCACCGGGCACCTGCAGGATGCTGGGCGCCTGATATCCGTCGAAAACGAGATCGGCGTAGGCCAGATCATGTACCACCCAAAGATCATGTTGTTTTGCGATCTCTACCACCCGCTCAAAGAAAGGCAACTCGACACAGTGCCCCGTCGGGTTGGAAGGAAAATTCAACACCAGCATTTTGGGCTTGGGATAGGTATTGCGAATGGCGGATTCCAACTCCTCAAGGAAACCGTCCTCGCTCTGCATCGGCACGTGGCGTAGGTCCGCACCCGAGATCACAAACCCGTAGGGGTGAATCGGGTAGCTGGGGTTCGGCACCAGAATCGCGTCGCCGACACCGGTCGTCGCCAGAGCCAGATGCGCCAGACCCTCTTTGGAGCCTAGCGTGACGATAGCTTCGGTTTCGAGGTCGAGGGATACCGAGTAGCGATTTTGATACCAGTCGCAGATCGCTTTACGGAGTCTGGGTATACCTTTGGACTGGGAGTAGCGATGCGTATCGCCGCGCCCAACCGTTTCCCGCAACTTCTCGACGATGTGAGGCGGTGTAGGCTGGTCAGGGTTGCCCATGCCGAAATCAATGATGTCCTCTCCGCGAGCGCGCGCGGCCTGCTTCAATTCACCGATGATATTGAAGACGTAGGGCGGGAGACGCTCAATGCGTTGAAAATGGGTATCCACGGAGTCGACGCTCGTTTCAAATGCCGCTCAATCGAGCCCTAATAAGTTAACCAGATCATCTGCAGGCCGATAGCCCGGCACCATGAGGCCCGAGCTGGTGACAATTGCTGGCGTTCCGGAAACTCCAATGTCCTGACCCAACTGGTATTGGGCGGCGATGGGGTTATCGGCGCAGTCATTGACGGGCAGTTCCACGCCAGCCTTGAGCTCTGTCAGCGTGGTCTGCTGATCCTCAGCACACCATGCCGTGGCGAGCTTTTGCGCGCCCTCAGAATCCATTCCCCCTCGGGGGAACGCCAGGTAGCGGACTTCAATGCCCTTGGCATTCAGCTGGTCGACTTCTCGATGCAGCTTTTGACAGTAAAAGCAGGTGACGTCGGTGAAAACAGCGATGTAGTCGCGGGTCTCTCCCTCGGGAGAAAAGACCACCATGTCCTCGACCGCCACAGCCTCCAGCTGCTCCTTACGGGTCACAGCGCGACGCTCCTCGGTTAGATTGATGGCGCCCGTGGCACTGGTCTGGTGCAAGTCGCCATTGAGGAAGAAATAGTTACCGTCCTCTGTCGCGTAGATCATCGGACCGTTTTCGATTTGGACTTCTGCGATACCGGGTGCCGGGCTTGATCGCACGGCTTCGATACCAACTGGCTGACCAGCAAATCCCGTTAGGGCGGCTGCCATTTTTTCCTTGAGATCGTCTGCAAATGACGGAGCGCCAAATAACAGGGCACATACCGTAAAACCGGGCACACCATACCGGTGGGCTCGCCGCAAAATGTGGCTAAAAGGGTTCATCTTCCTGATTCCTCCCGTGGTCTCAATAGCGGCCCCGCTCAAAAAGAGGTTCATCCGATACAATCGATTGCTCCGTGACTACCTCCACGGCGACTGGCTCTTGAGGTTCCTCTTTTCCCCAAAGCTCATAACCGCCAATTAACAAGACAAGGCCAACTATCCATTCAACAGGTTCCATAGTGCTACTCC
>CAXEVD010000134.1:0-5293 GCA_963999395.1 uncultured Halieaceae bacterium | reverse complement strand
TTTGCTGGGGTTTTCGGTGGTCGGCGCTATCGCAGCGATCGCTTTTGAGCGTCAGGGGCGTGCTGCGTCGGTAACAGGCGGCGTCAATTCGCCATAAAGAAATAGGCGGTCATACCCACGGCCACCACGATGATGGCTCGGCGCACTAGGCGCTGACTCACCAGTCTCACCGCGCTTGCGGCGGCATATCCGCCGATCAACGTACCGACGAGCACGATTGCACCCTCTCTCCAGGCGATGAGGTCACCCACGCCGAACACCACAATCGCCAAAATGGAGACGAGCGCCGAAACAAGCAACTTTAGCCCGTTCATCAAATGGATATCCTGATAACCCGCCAGCGTGAAGTAGCCGAGCAGGATGATGCCCAATCCGGCATTGAAAAATCCGCCGTAGGTGCAAACCAAAAGCAACAACAGCGCGAGCAACGGACTGCCCAACGCCGAGAGGGATTGCTTGCCCTCAAAGCGGCGCCGTAAAGCCGCCTGCAAAGGATCGCCCCACACCAATAGCACGGTGGCCAACAGCAACAACCAGGGAATCGCACGGCTGAAAGTATTCTCGGGGGTCTGGAGCAACAGCCACGCGCCGAGCCCACCGCCCACCAGCGCCGAGACCGAAATTTTCGGTAACTGAGGTCGATGCGCCCACAGTTCGCGACGGAATCCCGCAGCGCCACTCAGGTAGCCGGCACTTGACGCAAAGGTATTGGTGGCATTCGCAGCGATGGGAGATACACCCACCGCCATCAGCGCGGGAAAAGTAATGAAGCTGCCGCCGCCGGCGATGGCGTTGACCATGCCGCCTATCAGCCCCGCGAGAAACAGACCCACCCCTTCGATCACGCAGCCTCCTGACCCCTATCCATACAGACAGCGCACTCTGCGCTGTCTGATGTCAGGGCGCAACAGGTCTTCATAGGGGCTTTGGCGCTTCAGACATCCAGACCGATTGCTGTAATAATCGGGAAAAATAGATCTGGGGCACACAATGGGGCGTGGCTTTTTCATTTGGGCAAGCAGTGTCTTGCTCGGTTGCACACTGTTGCTACCAACAGCGGCAAGCACGTCGACCGAATTTGAGATGCAGCTGCCACAGGTTTTTCTTGAAGGCATCGCCTACGACCTGACCGTCTCCGTGGCCGCCACAGATCCCAGTGCCTCCTCGCAGCCCACGCCCTTACTGCGCGTCAATGATTTCCCGTACATGCCAAGTCGCGCTGACGGAGAATGGGTATTCAGTGATGTGGCCGCTACCGGCAAGGGTGCCGCTGTGGTGACTTTGGAACTCACAGGGGAAGTCGTGCAGCACGCCGAAGTGCCTGTGATCCCAGCTTGGGTCTCGATACTGCCGCCATTGGTGGCGATCGGTATGGCGCTCCTCATCCGGAGTGTATTACCCGCTTTGATGCTCGGTTTATGGCTGGGAGCCTGGGCGATCGAAGGCCTGACGGCCAAGGGCGTCTTTATAGGTCTATTTGCGAGCTTTGAGGTGTATGTGGCCAATGCGGTGGCGAACTACGATCACGCCACCATCATGCTGTTCACGTTCATGATCGCCGGCATGGTGGGTGTGATTTCACGCAATGGCGGCATGCGCGGCATCGTCGAGTGGATTATCACCGGCGCCAACAGTGCCAAGCGCGGGCAACTGGCGGTATGGTCCCTCGGGCTACTGATTTTCTTCGACGACTACTCCAATACCCTCGTAGTGGGTAACACCAGCCGCTCCATCACCGACCGGCTGCGGATCTCACGGGAGAAGCTCGCCTACCTCGTCGATTCAACGGCGGCGCCGCTGGCGACGGTTGCGCTGGTCACGACCTGGATCGGCTATCAGGTGAGTTTGATTGGCGATGCCATTGCACCGCTTGATGACCTCACCATGAGTCCTTACAGCATCTTCCTGAACTCCATCCTCTATAGCTTCTACCCGTTTATGGCGATCCTGCTGGTTGTCTTGGTTATCACCACAGGGCGCGAGTTCGGCCCGATGCTGGCGGCGGAGCGACGCGCCCGCTCCACCGGCGTCACGGCACCGCCGGTCAAATCGCGAGTCGGTCAGGATGACGAGGCAGCGCTGGCGATGAAAGAAGGCGTTCCGCCAAGAGCGTTTAACGCGCTGATTCCTGTGGCGGTGATGATTCTGGGCATTTTGGTTGGCCTTTACGTCACCGGGGAGGGAGACACGATCGGCGAGATTATCGGCTCAGCGAACTCCTATCGCGCTCTCATGTGGGCATCACTGGCGGGCGCACTGGTCGCGATCCTGATGACTGCTGCACAGCGGCTACTGACTCTCGATGAAATCGTTGATGCCTGGGTGTCAGGGGCGCGGTTCACGTTTATTGCGATGATTATTCTGGTACTTGCCTGGTCGATGTCAGAGATCAGCCGCGAACTCCACACCGCGGACTTCTTGATCGCCAGCCTCGGTGACAGCCTACCCGCGGCGGCGCTGCCCGCGGTCATTTTTGTGCTGGCTGCCTTTACGGCTTTCTCAACCGGCAGTAGCTGGGGTGCGATGGGCATTTTATTGCCGCTGGTACTCCCACTCTGCTGGGCGATTATGGGCATGGAGGGAATGACCGCGGGTGAGGATTATTTCATTCTCTATTCCTCCGTGGCGGGTGTGCTGGCTGGGGCGGGTTGGGGGGATCACTGCTCACCGATCTCGGATACCACGGTGATGTCCTCCCTCTCGGCGGGCTGCGACCATATCGAGCACGTTCGAACGCAACTCCCCTATGCGCTACTCGCGGGCGCCGCCGCTCTAGGCGCTGGCACCTTACCCACCAGCTTTGGTCTTCCCTGGTGGCTCGGCATGCTGGCGGCCGCGGCAGTCACCGTGGTTGGCTTGAGACTACTGGGGGATCCGGTAGAAGACTACCGCCCGGAGTGACAAAGTGCACCGCTTTGGCACCTTCACGAACCGCCCAAACTCGGTTTTTTTCTCCACCACGCGTTCGTATACTGCGCGCGGTATTAGTGATGTGACCCGGTAACCATTGGTCAACCGGATGTCAGCTTCTCAGCGCTATGAGTCAGCCAATAATTTGGAAACCGCCCTAACATGACGACCTGGACCTTTAAATCAGCCATGGGGCGACAGTGGCATACCGGTGCCATCGCCTACTCTCTGACTGCCTACGTCGTCGGCTGGTGGCTGTTATTTTCCGGCGGCTGGGCAGGTTTTATTCCCGGCGTTCTATTGCTGGGCCACGGCATGATTATTGCGGCTTACATGATCCACGAGTGCGCCCATAACACCGTTTTCACGGTGAATCGGCACAACAACCAACTCGCCGGTTGGCTGGGATGGATCTGCGGATCCTGCTACGGCACGGTGGAGGACATCCGCACCAAGCACTTCCGGCATCACGTCGAGAATGACGACGTGGTGTGGTTTGATTACGAGGGTTTCTTCAAAAAGCATCCGCTCGTTTATCGCATCACGATCTTTCTGGAGTGGTGTTTTATCCCGGCTCACTGCATCTTGATGCACACCATTATGGTGTTCACCGCTTTTATTATTCCCCAGCGCCGTAACCAGCTCCCGCGCAACGTCGGGGTGATTCTGGTTCGTTTTAGCCTGCTCGCTGCACTGGCGGTCTTTGCGCCCGTCGCACTGGTCGGCTATCTCCTTGCCTACATGCTGATGATTATTGTGCTGCGATTCGTTGATGGCCTAGAGCACGACTATCCCTATCGCACTAACCTCTACACGGATGAGGTTTCAGAGAACAAGGGTGACCTCGAGTGGGAACAAGAGCACACGTTCAGCCCGATTCTGTCCTGGCGCTACGAATGGGTGAACTGGTTGATCTTGAATTTTGGTTATCACAACGCCCATCACGCCAAACCCACCACCCCGTGGTTCGAATTGCCCACGCTGCATCGCGAACTGTTTGGCGAGAACCCTGATACGGTGATTCGACTGTGGCCACAGCTGGTGATGTACGTGCGCTACCGGCGCTACCGTATCTTCCACGACGCGCCAGGACTTGAGCCCGCGTCGGGCAAGGACTTTTTGCGTGCGGCCCAATCTGCGCAGCTCACCGGCGGCAACGCCGCGTCGTTCCTGACCTCGTTCTAACGCAGCATCGATGGCACACACCCTCCATATTTACCAGTCGCTCTGGGCGATGGAGCGACGTATTCCCGGACAGCCCGAAGAGCCGGTGGAGGTGCACATGGAACTCATTGCCGCAGCCGGCTACGCGGGGGCCTGTGTTGATCCCAATGAGTCAGAGATTCCTGATTGCCTGGCACTAAAGCCCACCTTTGAGCGATTGGGGCTGAAGTGCATGGTCAATGCCTTTCCCCACGACGTCGACTCAATGCGGCCGCTGCTAGATATGGCCGCAGAAATGAATGCCACTCAGGTCAACGTGATTGGCGGTGTTATGCCTTTGACCGCAGCAGAGGCGTTACCGGTCGTAGAGACTTGGCTCGCGATGGCTAACGCATATGACTTTCCACTGCTGCTCGAGACGCACCGTAACGGCACCTTAAACGATCTGTTCTATACGCTGGAGGTGCTGGAGATGGTCCCCGAGCTGCGGCTGTGCGCGGACCTCTCCCACTTTGTCGTCGATCGCGAACTGCAAATCCCACTCAATGAAACTGACGAGAGTTATTTCTCGACGATCCTTGAGCGTTCGGACTCGTTTCAGGGACGTATCTCCAACAATCAGCAAATCCAGATTGCGATTGATTTCCCCCAGCACCGCGAGTGGGTTGCCCAGTATCGGCAGTGGTGGCAACAGGGCATTGCCGGATGGCATGCCCGACAGGACCACGGCGCCACCCTCAACTTTTTGGTGGAACTTGGACCGCCTGCCTATGCCATCACGGGTGCCGACCAGCGTGAGCTGTCGGATCGCTGGCAAGAGGGCCTGCAGATCCGCGAGTGGGTGGAAGCGATCTGGTCAGAACTCGAGAGCGCTTAATTCAGCGCTTGTGAAAACCGATCAAGCTGCGAGCACGCCCTCGATGAGCGTCAACGCCTCGGCGACCTCGTCTATGGTGTTGTAATGCCCTATCCCCAAACGCAGCACCCCTTCCCGGGGATCAAGATCCAACGCTTTCGCCACTTCAAAGGCGTAGTTGTCGCCCCAGTGACAATAAAGGCCCGCATCTGAAAGCTGTTGGGCGATCGCACTGGCAGGAAGCCGATCATGAGTAAAGGAGAAGGTCGCCACACGATGGGTCAAGGTACTCGCGCCCTTAATAGTCAACCCTGGCATCGCTACCAAACCCGTGAGTAGCTGCTCCGACAAGGCGTCCTCGTG
>CAXEVD010000133.1:0-5341 GCA_963999395.1 uncultured Halieaceae bacterium | reverse complement strand
CCGTCTGGTTCTCGCCATTCGTCAGGATCGGAACCAAGAGCTGCGATGAGGCGCCGCCCTATATTCTCGGCTACACGTTCTGCCTGAATCGCAAAATCTTCGACCGCTTGATCGATCCTGTCGTCGCGTGCCTGCAGTAGACGCTTTACTTCACGTGCTTCACGATTAGCCACTATTCCCCCCCGAGAAATCCTGTGTGAAGCTCCAAAGTCGCTAGATCCGCAGCCCGTATGTACTTATCAGCGACGGAGGCCTTGATCCGCCCTTTTGCGCCCAGTAACTTCGCTAGCTTCTTACGTCTTGAATGATGCAACGAAAGAAATTGCGCGATCAAATCATCGCGACTGTTGGAACGGTCCCCGGCCGGGGATAAATCAGCAGAGAGGGGGGACTGCTGGCCCCGACCGGATTCCGAAGTGATTGGTGATTCGGCGGGCTCCACGGCTTTTAAAACGCCTTGATGCGCCCCCTCTGCCATGATTTTTTCAGCCCGCTCCGGCTGAAGCCATGCAACGCTACCGACAGGCACAAATCGCCCTCGATCATCGTGGATGAATGCACATCCGATATTGTCGTATGGCTTCAGCTTCACCGGTCGCCCTACCTTAGCCGAGATTCTTGATCACAGTGCCGCCGTCAGTCGACAAGGCGATAGGTGCACAGAACACCTCTGAGATACATTCGTAGGATTGAGGTGCTATACCTGCTTCAGGACCCATTTGTACGTCAGCTTTACCGATGAGCTTAACGAATGAGCCAGCACCACTAACGAGTCGTGGTTGCGACCCAGCGCCCAAACTGACTGCAGCCTCGCCGGCAGAACCAATCCACATGCGATCGGCTGGGAAGATATAGTCACGGCCAGCCGCGCTTTCTTCTAGCCCGTCACTGATGACGATTTCATCAAGGCCAAGGTGCTGCTTCAAAATCTCTACAACCGCGTCTGTGGGTAAAACGTGCTGAGAGTTGAATCCGCCTACCTTGAGGTTTTCGGTTGCCGCATCCACAGCAGCCGTACCACCGTTACGGACGAAAACACGCCCGAGAACAGACGCTTCCACAGCCAACTTGTCGATGACCTTCCGGCTGCAGTACATGGCGTTTACTTTGCCTGCTGCTCGAATACGAGCTGCCTGAATAACGCTGTGAATGACTGACATGAAGTCATCAGAAGATGACAAGGCAGTCCCGCCCGTTGCAGCAGCTTGCCAGTCAACCTCAGTCCACCCAGGTGAGACACCGTTATTGTCGGCCGCAATACCACAAAAGAAATTGCTTGCCAGACGCTCTAGCTGAAGGTGAACAGACGCCATCGAGCGTTGGGTGAGTAAAAGCTCCTCGCCGGCCTGGTCGAGAAAACCGTGCTCAATGTGATGCATCGGAATGGCAGCATATCCGCTGTACTGCTTCATTGTATAAGCGACTTCTGCAGGTGCAAATCGATCGATCTTGCTTCGAGCTGCACCGATGGTTTGACCGCTTAAAGCAGTCAAGCCGTTATCGGTGTGAGCCGCGCCCAACAGATCGCGCTTATTGCGCACGAAAAGCTTTCCATGGAGGGGTCCACCGTTCGACATGTCGATCGATCGTCCACGGCCAATCTCACCCGGCCCCAGCAACGAAGGGGTGCCGAAAATACGACTGTAGGCAAGGTTCATTGCTTCCACTTCGGGCAACATGTCGAACATTGCATCCCGAAGCAAGCTCTGAGGGTTTGCCTGTGCGTAGGTTAATTCATTAGCGGCCATTATTTTTCTCCGTTCATAGCGGCCACTAGATCGGCGCGCTCAGTGCGTGCAAGCGACCATGCTCCCACGAGTGTTTCTGCTTTCCCCTCTTGCTTCAGTTTTCGTGCAATTCTCGAAAGTTCGCGCTCAGCCTTTTGGGCGTCGATTGTGACAACCGGCGCCTCGATGCCTGCAGCGTCAATGCCGCTTGGCTCACCGACTCGGACGACTTGATTAGCTGGCATTGCAGCAAACAAGGCTACAACGGTATCAGCGTTATCGCGTGCCAATTCTTGTAGGTCTGAATTGAGATCGAAATCTGCTACGAGTGCCCCCCGCTCTTTAGCCGCTTCGATCGCCTCATTAACCTTGACCATTTGGTCGGGTGCGCCCTTTTCCTCGATAGCCTTGCGGGCGAACTCTCGCGCCTCTTGGCTATCGCTTAAAAGTGACGCCTTGTAGAAATCGCGCTCAGCCCCTACAAGCTCGCAAGAGTCTAGAAGCTCGTTAGCTTCTGCCTCTAGCTGAGCCTGTACACGCTCGGCCTCGACCGCTTTAAAACGCCCTAGTTCAATCTGAGCCTTTTCAAGCTCATCTTTCATCGTCGCGACCTTTCGAGATAACTCCTCGCCGGTCGCATCCTCTGCGAGGTCACACGCCTTTAACATTCGTGCGGCCTCCTCGGTTCCTCGGCTAAGCAGGGTTTCAACTACCTGCTCTGCCTTGGCTTTGTCTTGCCCTGCCATTTTGCAGCCCTTGTGCCCTTGGACTTCGACGCCGTCGCAACATGCCCCGCCGTCGTTATCCGTTTTTGATTCGTTTTCGTTTTGTTCGCCATCTGCCCTTGATAGCGCTACGTTTTCCATTTTCGCCTGACGTGGTAACGTCGTAAGCGAAACCACATCAATGTACCCAGCCTCCCCTAAGAGCTCGCCTGTATCGGGGTGGTATGCTGGGGTTAGCCTGACTCGAGGCGACACCCTTAAAGCGCTAACCTCATCGTCAACCATTGACGCTTCAACTAGATCGCGCCCCAGCGCCGTCCAGCGTTTTTTGGCGTAGATGGCTTTTCGTTTTTCGTCGTAGTAGATTTCGGTAATTTGCCCGTAGGGGCGTCGATCTGCAGACGGTACACCGCGATACCCGGCCTCTATGCCATGCTCGAAGCTTAATGGGATAGCGTGCCCACTGGTCAAGATGGCCTGGCTAGTATCGGCTATCTCTTTAAGCCGGTCCTCAGATAGCGATAAAGCTAACTCGCCTGAATCCAGGTCATAGAGCGGGCCAGCCTTCAGCACGTGCAAGTCTTTCGCGTCTGAATCCTCGGTTAACGCGAAAAATGTTAAATCTTTGCCCGTTGTCACTGGCTTTGAGTATTCGGCTTTATCGCTTCCATCATCGAGCCTGTAGACTTTGCCCCCGTCCTCTCGCTCGACGCCGTCGCCCTCTTCGGATTGGGCTTTGTAGTCGTTATCTTTTAGCCACTTTTCAAACTCTTCAGCACTATGCTGTGATGCGTCTGCGATGACTGAATACACGGTGTCATCTTCACCGATAAGCACGTCAATGCCAGGTGATACAGTGTGCCGCATTACGCCCGCTTCGGGCTGCACTGCTACTTGTACAGCCACGCGCTCATTCTCATATCCAAGCGACTCGGAGCCCTGGGCGTAATATTTCTTTTTCTGGCTGCCGTACATGTCAGCCCCTTTTTTCTTCTTTTTTTTTCGGTGCATCTCGGTGTCTTCCCTTTTTTTGGGGTGGCCATCAGGAAGTAGATCAAAGTCTGTTACGTAGTTTGGGTTTTTGGGTTTGCCTTTTGCGAGCAGTTCGAGAAACGCATTCACGCGGGCCATAGCCCACCGAGCGCGTGATTTGACGCTCGGCCTGTGCGACTTGCTGTATGCTCCACTTCCCCGTCGATAGACTTTCTTCAGCGCTGCGAGGGTGGCCCGTTTTGAGGGCTGAGGATTGGCCTCATTATGTTGTTCAACTTTCGTTTCAAGCGCTTTGAGAGTTGATGCTGAGACCTTGATGTTGTCGCCGTCTGTCGAGGCGCTACCGGGCTTGTTTTTGTCGCTGCCCTTGATTTGATCTTTCTTTGGTGCCGGCGTGCTTGCGTCATCTCTTGCAAGCTCCCTCTCTAGCTCTTTCGCCGTCGCCTCAATCCACCTCCTACCCTTGTTTCCGTCTGCTGGGTCGGAGCCCCACAAGAGCCACGCAACGCCAGAGGGCCTTGGGTTTTCCTTGTCAAAGCTGCCCTCCACTAGGCTCGACTCATGTCTCGCAAACCAGGCCGCCGCCCTTTTGATCTTGTCGTGGGTCCAACCCTTGCCCGCCGCTGCTTCTTCTGCTTCTGTTATCGTCTGGGCCTTTAAGCCATCACCGCCGAAACCAGCATCATAAAGCTTGAGCCCCTTTTTAGCTGCCTTGCTCACGTACCCTGGCAGCTTGTGACGCCGCGCTAGATTAATCGTCACCATCACCCGAGCCTCTCTGCACTAAGCGATTGACGAAACGGTTCTGCCGCCTAGGTGACGCTCCCGGCCTCTGGGCTTCCCGCTGGCCCTGTGCCGTCTTGAGCCGCCCCCCTGAAGCATTGGCCTGCCTATCAAGGGTGGTTGGGTTTTCGTCGTCTGGGATTGGTGGGAGGTCCGATGCTGCGCGTATTGCCCGCTCATCTTCTGGTGTCGCGTTCAAGATGCCAGACGTCACAAAGCTAGCGAATGCATCGCTATTTTCCTGCCACCATGGGATCTTTCCTGCCGATGAGCGATCAAAGCTCACATAGGGATATTCGGACGTTTTGAGGTTGCCAAAGTTGACTGACAAAAACCTGCGCACCGTCTGACGGTTAAGCGCTGACAGCATAGACTGTACTGTGTCTATCACTCCCGTGATTGCCAGCTCAGCTTGGGTCTTGACCATGGAATACGAGCCCCCGCCCTCACGGCCCTGCAGAAGCGTTGATACGAACAGCTTCTCCGCGCAGACGCGCTCGTGATGACTGGCACTAGCCAAGAGGGCAGTAGGGTCGTAATTATGTCGCGCCCTCTCCTCTACAGACCAGAATGAGGGCAAAATCAGGTGACCAGACTCTTCACTGTGGAGACCGGTTAGCTTCTCAGCCAAGCCTGCAATTTCGGCCGTTAGGTCTTCTCTACTGGGCGGACTACCATCATCACTGTTGGCGAACTTGTAGAACTGCTCCATGTCGAGCGAGCACACCGTGGGCGGGTCTGCATACTTGTTAGCTAGCTGGTCTTCTAGGCGATACCTGAGCGTGGCGCTCCGCCAGTGCGGGTAAACCGGGCGAAGCACAGATTCACCGTCATGCCAATTCGATACGCCGTTGACGAACCACAGAGACTCTCCCATCGGCAATACACGACCGTTTATGGCGTTACCCATCTGCCCGTACCGCTGAGTGACTGCTAGAAGCCTACCGCTGCCCTCCCTCTCGGTGATGTAGGTATCCATAGACATTTGGTGTCGTCTATGGAGGTGGCAGAAGTAGAGTTTTTCGTCTCGATTGTATGACCACGACTCTGACAAAAGAACGTGCCCGTAGAACTTCGCTGACATGAGATGTCTAATCAGGTTGTGGGGCGGCA
>CAXEVD010000132.1:0-5358 GCA_963999395.1 uncultured Halieaceae bacterium | reverse complement strand
GGCGCAGTGCGCGGGTCAAGGGATTCGCGTATTGTGTGACTTCCCGCGATGATCACTGCAGGAGAGATTGAGTTGCCCGAGCAAAGCACGACTTCAGGCATCTCTCTGCGCGGCCGAACGGTGCCGGGCTACATCGCAGTGGAGGGACCTATTGGCGTGGGTAAAACCACCCTCGCCCGCCGCATCGCGGATACCTTTGACTACGATCTGCTGCTTGAAGAAGCCGAACTGAACCCTTTTCTCGAGCGTTTCTATCAAAACCGGCAGCAAACAGCGCTCGCCACGCAATTGTTCTTCTTGTTTCAACGCGTTCAAAAAATCACGGAGCTTAAACAGAGAGACATGTTCGATCAGGCCCGCGTCGCGGACTTCGTACTGGAAAAAGACCCGTTGTTCGCTCGCGTTAACCTGGAGCCCGATGAGTTCGCGCTCTACGAGAAGGTGTTCAGCAAGATGCGCGTCGATGCGCCCGTCCCCGATCTGGTGATCTACCTTCAGGCTAGCCCAGATCGACTTCTGGAACGAATCGATCGCCGCGGTATTGATGCCGAGCGACTGATCGATCGTCAGTATTTGGAGCAACTTAACGAGGTGTACAGCGAGTTCTTTCTTTACTACGATGCCGCGCCTCTACTGATCGTCAATGCCAATGAGATTGATTTGGCACAGGGCGACAGGGACTATGAGCAGCTTGTGGATTACATGCTAAACATCAAGAAGGGTCGGCATTACTTCAACCCTACTTTTTTTAGCTGAAGACTTGCTGTTAATCAGCCTTTGGGAGTCGACAGAATGACCAAGCGCATCACCATCAGCACTCTGGATGCCATGAAAGCATCGGGTGACAAGTTTGTGATGATCACGGCCTACGACGCCACATTTGCTCGGCTTGCCAGCGAAGCCGGGGCAGAGACCATTCTGGTTGGCGACTCATTGGGTATGGTGCTCCAGGGCCATGAGACGACGATCCCTGTCTCGCTGGAAGCAATGACTTACCACACCGAGTGTGTTGCCCGCGCACGACCCCATTCCTTGATCGTTGCCGACTTACCTTTTATGAGTTTTTCCAATGCGGACGACACGCTGCATGCCAGCACGCGGCTCATGCAAGCCGGGGCGCAGATGGTCAAACTGGAAGGCGGCACCTGGCTCAGCGACAGCATTCATCGCCTGGTAGAACGGGGTGTCCCGGTTTGCGCCCACCTGGGACTGACCCCCCAATCGGTCAACGTGTTTGGTGGGTACCGTGTGCAGGGGCGAACACCAAAGGAAGCGAAATCCATTTTAGCCGACGCGGTAGAGATTCAGGACGCCGGGGCCAGCCTGCTCGTACTCGAGTGTATTCCTGCAGAGCTCGCCGCCGACATCTCATCGAAACTCGATATCCCGGTCATCGGTATTGGCGCAGGCAGCGGTACCGATGCACAGGTGCTCGTGCTTCACGACATGCTGGGCATGACGGAAACCGCACCCAAGTTTGTGCAGAACTTCATGGAGGGTGCCCCCTCGATTCAAGATGCACTCAAAGCTTTTGTCGATGCGGTGAAGGCGGGTGAGTATCCCAGGGAAGAGCACACCTACTCGTAGGCTCGGACAATGATTGTCGTCTTAGACACGGCCGCCCTAGCGGAACACCTGACTACACTCAGAGACCGCGCTGGCACGATCGCGTTTGTGCCGACCATGGGCAACCTGCACGAAGGCCATCTTGCACTGGTGGATCAGGCACGCGCGGCAGCAGATGCAGTGGTGGTGTCGATCTTCGTAAACCCCATGCAGTTCGCCGCACATGAGGATCTGGATACCTATCCCCGGACGCTCGGCGACGACCTCAGCGCCCTGCGGGAGGCCGGCGTGGATCTTGCCTTGACGCCCAGTGCCGATGATATCTATCCGGACACTAGCGCCCGACACACCGCGATCCACGTGCCCGAATTAGGTGAGGCGCTATGCGGCAGGGATCGACCCGGGCACTTCGATGGCGTGTGCACCGTGGTCTACAAGCTGTTCCAACTAGTCGGGCCCGACATTGCTGTATTCGGCGAGAAGGATCTGCAACAGTTACTGATCATCAAAAAGATGGTCGCCGACCTCAGCCTGCCCATCGACATACAGTCCGGGGCCACTCAACGTGCGGAAGATGGCCTCGCACTGAGCTCCCGCAACCAGTACCTGTCGGCATCAGAACGCGCCTTAGCGCCCTCGCTGTGGCAGACCTTGCAACGCTGTGGCGCAGCACTCACGGCAACGCCCCGAGAACCGCCAGCGTCGATTATCGACGCTGGCAAGGTGGCGCTGGAGCAGGCCGGATTTAAAGTTGATTACCTCGAGCTCAGGGAACTGTCGACGCTCCAGCTTCTCGACAATGTGGATCAGGACTGCGCACTGTTCGTTGCGGCACGACTCGGCGATACGCGCTTGATCGACAACATTCAGCTCGCCGCGGGCAACTAGCTCGACGACACCGGCACGCGAATATCTTCGACCAACTGCTGTACCGAGTCTGGAGGCGGCGCGGTCAGACGACTTACCGTCAGTGTGACGCCGAAGTTCACCATGGCACCCACTACACCAAAGGCGTTGGGCTCGATACCCAGAAACCAGTTCGGCGGTAGGTTCCCGAGGAAACTAGTGCCCGGTATGAACATGATCCCTTTGTGCTGAAACACATACGCCAGCGTCACCCCGATCCCCGCCAACATTCCCAGCACCGCGCCCTCCCGGGTCACCCGCTTCGAGAAAATGCCCAGTAACAATGCCGGGAACAGGGACGCGGCCGCCAAGCCGAAGGCCAACGCCACGGTGCCCGCTGCAAAGCCCGGCGGGTTTAACCCCAAATACCCCGCTCCCAATACCGCCGCGGCCATCGCCAGACGCGAGGCCATAAGCTCCTGTCGCTCGGAAATGTTGGGCATCAGGGTGCGTTTGAGCAGGTCGTGGGAAATCGCCGACGAGATCGCCAGTAGCAACCCTGCCGCGGTGGACAGCGCCGCCGCCAGACCGCCCGCCGCAACCAGTGCGATGACCCAATTGGGCAAATTAGCAATTTCAGGATTGGCCAGCACCAGAATGTCGTTATCCAGCGTGACCAGTTCATTGGTATCGGGATCGGCAGAGTACTGAATTAGACCGTCGCCGTTTTTATCCTCGATGCCCAGCAGACCCGTCTGCTCCCAATTTTTGAACCACGCCGGTCGCTCTTCAACCGCGAGATGCTGACCGGATTGAGGCTCCAGTGTCTGGATAATATTGAGCCGCGCCATGGCGGCGACCGCGGGTGCCGTCGTGTAAAGAATCGCGATGAAAACCAACGCCCAGCCGGCCGAGGTGCGGGCGGCGCGCACCGCTGGCACCGTAAAGAAACGAATGATGACGTGAGGCAATCCGGCGGTGCCAATCATCAGAGAAGCGGTGAAGGCGGCCATATTGAGGGTGCTGCCGCGAACCGAAGTGGTGTATTCCTGAAAACCCAGATCCAACAGAGTGCGATCGAGCTTCTCCAGCAGGTACGCGCCATCGGCAAGGGTGGAACCCAGCCCGATTTGTGGCACCGGCTGACCGGTCAGCTGCAGACTGATAAAAATCGCAGGCATGGTGTAGGCAAAAATAAGCACGCAGAACTGGGCGATCTGGGTGTAGGTAATGCCTTTCATACCGCCCAGCACGGCATAGAAGAAGACGATGACCATGCCCGAAAACAAGCCAGTCTCATAGTCGGTCTCGAGAAAGCGCGAGAAGGCCACACCAATACCCTTCATCTGTCCGATGACATAAGTCACCGAGCAAATGATGAGGCAGATCACCGCCACGACACGTGCAGTATCAGAGTAATACCGGTCGCCAATAAATTCGGGGACGGTGAACTTCCCGTATTTCCTCAGATACGGCGCGATCAGCATGGCCAGAATCACATAACCGCCGGTCCAGCCCATCAGAAATACCGAGCCGCCATAGCCGTTGTAAGAGAGGCCAATGAGACCGGCCATGGAGATGAACGAGGCGGCTGACATCCAATCAGCGGCCGTCGCCATGCCGTTGGCCACTGGGTGAATGCCCTTTCCGGCGACGTAGAATTCCTGTGTCGATCCGGCTCGCGAGCGGATTGCGATAAAGACATAGAGCGCAAAGGATGCGCCTACGACCAGGTAGGTCGTCTCGGTGAGACTCATGCTTCAGGCTCCTCGAGCCCGAGGCGTGTTTCTAGACGCGCCATGACACGCGCGTAGACAAAGATCAGCACGATAAAGGTGTAGATGGCGCCCTGCTGTGCAAACCAGAAGCCCAGTTTGAAGCCGCCGACTTGAATCTGGTTGAGGGGTTCAACCCACAGCACGCCAAAGCCCAGACTGACGATGAACCAAATCGTGCCCAGTATCAGCATCCAGCGCCGATTTTCACGCCAATAAAGTTGGCGAGCGGTAACGTCGTTCGACTCCATAATGCGGTCTCCGGGCAGAGGCGTTCAGGTCACACGCATCATCATGCCCTGCTCCGCATTGAGTCAACCTGCACGGCGACGACACAACCGGTGACTCGCGATAGACGGCCCCGCCCGCCTGTGTTCTGAATGAATCGTTGTCGTGCCCAGAGCGCGCTTGTTGTCAAAAACGACAGCACTTACCATCCCAATCCCGCAACGCGCGATTAACCCGACCTACCGGAAAACAGGTAATGAACGACACTGCTGTCTATCCCATACCCGACCACTTCAGCGAGGCGCACGTGACGCCCGAGCGATACCACACGCTGTATCGCCAATCTCTGGATGACCCCGACAAATTTTGGTCAGAGCAGGCCCAGTTACTCGACTGGCACTCGCCCTGGAGCGCGGTCTCAGAGACCGACGTCGCCAAGGGCGCTGCTCGCTGGTTTGTCGACGCAAAACTGAACGTCTCGGTCAACTGCATTGACCGGCATCTGCCAGAACGCGCGCATGACACCGCCATTATCTGGGAGGGGGACGACCCCGATGACAGCCAGTCGTTTACCTATCAAGAGCTCAAGATTCAGGTGTGTCGATTCGCGAATGCGCTGAGAGCACAAGGAATCGGCAAGGGCGACCGTGTCTGTATCTACATGCCGATGATTCCCGAAGCGGCTTTCGCCATGCTCGCCTGCGCGCGGATAGGTGCCATCCACTCGGTCGTCTTCGGTGGGTTCTCCCCCGAAGCACTCAAAGATCGCATCAATGACGCAACATGCAGCATGGTGATCACCGCCGATGAGGGCGTCCGTGGTGGCAAAACCGTACCGCTCAAACGCAACGTCGACGCGGCGCTGGCGCAGGTCGACTGCGTTGATAGCGTTATCGTGGTCAGACGTACAGGGTGCGAGACCGACTGGGTCGACGGCCGGGAC
>CAXEVD010000131.1:0-5368 GCA_963999395.1 uncultured Halieaceae bacterium | reverse complement strand
GCAAGATCTTTCAGTCGGGCTTTGTGTGGCGCGTGGTCGATAAAAAGTGGCCGCAGTTCGAAGAGGTGTTCTGGGAGTTCGACGTGGAGCGGCTATTGATGATGCCCGACGATATGTTGGAGCGTAAGGCTAAGGACCCGGCCATCATCCGCAACTTCAGCAAGGTTAAAACGGTGCGCGAGAACGCCATGATGATTGACGACACCGAGCGGCGTGAGCAGAAATCCTTTGGGGAGTTTATGGCCGGCTGGCCTAACGACGATGTGGTGGGCCTATGGCTCTACCTAAAAAAGCGCGGCAGCCGACTGGGCGGCAATACGGGACCCTTTGCGCTTCGCAAGATTGGCGTGGATACCTTTTTGTTCACGCAGGACGTGGAGGGCTTTTTGCGCAGCCACGGCATTGTCGATGGCGGTCGCACCAGCCAGCGCGCGCTCAAAGTCGCACAGACCTACTTCAATGACCTTCGGGAGCAAAGCGGCAAGTCGCTGGCCGAGCTCAGCCGCATCATCTCTTTTTGTCACGGGCAGAATCGGGTCCAGTAAACTATCGCCCATGGAAACTTCAGCAATCATTCTGCGCGGCCTCGCCGTCACCGCCTTCACGCTGTTCCTTGCCGCCTGCACCGAGACCACCCCTTCTCCCAGCGCCACTGAGCAGCTGGCCGATGAGTACCTCGAGGCATGGATGCAAGAAGACGCCCTCATGGGTACCTACTACGCCATTGAGGGCTCACGCCACGACGAGCTGCCCGATAACTCACTGGCAGGGCTCGCCGCTTGGCAGGAAAAAGAAGATGCGTGGCTGGCGCGCCTAGCGGGCATCCCCCCCCCCGCCGAGATCGGCAGCCGCGACTGGGTGACCTACGGACTTTTAAAAGAACAGCTCGAAAGCGCGGTCAGCACCCGCATCTGTCGCGATGAGCTGTGGGCCGCGAGCACCACCACCAGCTGGCACACGTGGATCCCGTTTGTGTTTGACATTCAGCCACTGGAGACCCCCGAGCTGCGCGCGCAAGCTCTGACGCGCTTCGCAGCCATAGACACCTATATCGATAACGAGATCGACAACCTGCGCGAGGGCCTGCGGCTCGGCTATAGCGCCCCACGGGTGACGGTCGAGGCCGTGCCTGCCCAGGTGCGCTCACTGATTGGCCCCGACAGCATTTTCCTGGGCCCCGCACTACGCAGTGATGATGCCGCCTTTAGCGAGGCTGCAGAACAGATTTATCACGAGGAAATTGCGCCCGCGTTGAACCGCTTCGCAGACTTCATCGAGACCGAATACCTCATTAAGGCCCGCGAGACATTGGCGGTGTCGGGCAACCCCAACGGCAAAGCCTGCTACCCCGCCTTGGTGCGGAGCTTTGTTACCGTCGGCGTGCCCGCTGAAGAGATCCACGCCGTGGGTCTCGAACAAGTTGCCAAAATACGTGAAGAAATTCAGATCACGCTGGATGAGCACTTTGGCGGCGGCGACGTGTCGGCGTTTCTGCGCCGCGTGAACGAAGATCCGGCCTTTACCTTCGATACCGAAGAGGCCGTGCTTCAGTACTCCACCGATGCCCTCGATGCCGTGAAAGCCGCCATGCCCGGGGCCTTTGGCGTGCTGCCCAAAGCCGACGTGCTGGTCAAACCCTACCCCGAGTTTGCCGAGAGCGGCTCGGGCGAGTACCACTCGTCGTCAGAGGATGGCACCCGACCCGGCATTTTCTATATCGCCGTGGCCGACCCCACCGGCCGCTCGATCTCGAACCAACTAGCCACGCTGCACCACGAGACCTTCCCCGGGCACCACCTGCAGGGCGCGATTGCGCTGGAACTGGGCGACCAACAGCACCCGCTAGCACGTTATTTATGGAACTCGGGTTATGGCGAGGGCTGGGCGCTGTATTCAGAGCGCCTCGCCGATGAGCTGGGGCTCTACCCCACGCCGCTCGATCGCATTGGGCTCTACTCCGACCAGATCGCGCGCGCTTCGCGGCTGGTGATGGACAGCGGCCTGCACACGCTAGGCTGGACCCGCCAACAAACCGTCGACTACATGATGGCCAACTCGGGTTGGGCGCCGGTCGATATTCAGAACGAGATCGACCGTTACATCTCCTGGCCCGCTCAGGCGACCTCCTACATGCTGGGCATGATCGAAATCCGGCGGCTGCGCGCGCTGGCCGAGGAGACACTGGGAGATGACTTTGACCTGCGCGGCTTCCATGACCGCGTGGTCGGTATGGGGAGTATCACGCTACCCATGCTCGAAGAGTCGATCGAGGTGTGGATCGCCGAACAGCAAGCCGGCGGTTAATTCGTATCGAGCAGCACTGGCTGACTGCGTGGCGGGCGGAACCACAACTGCCCCAGCTGCCGGAAGGACCGCACCTGAAAAGAGTCTTTAAACAACCGCACCCACTCGGAGAAGGCAATCCGCAGCGGGTTGTAGGTGTTGATATTGGTCAGCAGCCCGTAGCGCACTGGCGCCACCTCGGGCTCGAAGGTGCCAAACAGCCGGTCCCACACAATGAACACGTTGCCGTAGTTACGATCGACGTACTCGGGGTTCGAGCCATGGTGCGCGCGATGGTGGGAGGGCGTTACCAACAGCCACTCCAGAGGCCCCCAAAGCTTCCTCACCACCTCGGTATGAGTCCAGAAACCGTAAATTGTCGCGACCGCGCCTGCACTGGCTACCAGCAGTGGATGAAAACCCAACAGCGGTAGCGGCCAGTAAACCAGCGCCCGGGTGAAGGGGCCGGTGGGAGACTGCCTTAGTGCGGTGCCCAAATTCATGTGCTCGCTCGAGTGATGCACGACGTGCGCACACCACATAAACCGCACCCGGTGTTGGGCCCGGTGATACCAATAAAAAACAAAGTCGATCACCACGAAGGTGAAGATCCAGCCCCACACCGTGTTAGGCACATCAAATACGCGAAACTGAAAGAGGAAAAAGTGCAGGCTGATGAGTGCGCCGCCGGTACCTAGGCGCACAACGCTGTTGATGCCCAGCTGCGACATCGAACCAGCAAAGTCCTTGAGTGCGTACACCCCGCCGCCCTGAAGCGAGGTGAAGACCACCTCTGCCACGATCAGAAACGCAAAGACTGGCAGCGCCATGAAGATGAAATCCATGCCGGGAGTGTAACGAGGTTCCAGAGACTATTTAGGTAGACGTATTGATGATTTTTAGGCGGCCGCGCTTTTGTGCCGCTGGGTTGGCGAAAGCGCTAATTTTTAAAACGCTTCCAGGTGCCACCGTACTGGTAGCTGTCGGGGCGCTCCGCCTTTAGGCGCTCGGTGCAGCGCCGACAGTAAAACTTCCAGTTCTTGAGCCGATTGGACCGGCACCGATACAAGGTCGGCGTCTGGGCCGAGCAGGAGTCACAGGTTTTGGTTCTTTCTCGCACAGCTACAGCACTATTGGACTTGGGGGATTAGCGGTTCAGATCTCAGCTATCAGTGAGCGGCGCGATGGTAACGTATGAGGCCAGGAGCGCGGCAATAGCCCTATCCATATCGGCTTCAGATTCAAAGTCCTCCCCAGCCATACCAAAAAGGGCCATGAACATGGGCATACCCTCTGCCGACGTAACGAAGCTGAACGCTGACTCTGCTTTGTACAGGGCGTCCCAGTACTGACGCACCCGCGACCAGAAGGCGCCCGTCTCCTCCCAGTAATCATCACCGGCGCTGAAGTCATAATCGAGCACGCGGTCGTAGCGGGATAGGCCGGCTTCCCTGGCTAGATAGGGCTGCGAGCTCGATGGTCGATTGTTCTCATCCAGCACCAACTTCAAAGCATCCTCTTCCTGCGTCCATCCTGCTGGCGTAATGGTGATGCGATGCGAGCCATAAAGGGCTTGGTAGTCATCGCGGACACTGAACTCGCGTCTCGGAAGCGGCCTCCGCCGGTCATCTGATTGCCAGTACGACACACCCGGTGCATGAATCCAGCGCCCCACCCCTTCATACCGCGGGGAATCGTCCACCTGATAGACCGTCTGGGTCCAGGCGCCTTTGCGGTTGGCTGGGTCCAGTGCTCGGCGAACAAAGGCGCCACGCCCCTGAAACGCATGTACTTCTGCATCTTCGTATTGCCAATCTTGCCGCCAATGCTTGACGACCATGGCGTCAGACTCAAAACCGTCCGCATCCAAAAAGTGCATCACGATAATGTGCTGCAAGCTGACGAACTCGGGCTCATTGGCTACCACATAGACCCGCTCGGTGCCCCAGCTTTGATAAGGCGCTGCGGGCTGGTAGCCCTCGGTGAAACCGATCGTCTCAATAAAATCAAAGCTGGTGCGGTAATCGCCCGCCATGGCCAGAATGGCGCGGCGGTCGCGCTCCCTGTCATTGAGGCCGGCCGCCTGCAAGCCAGAAAACGCTTCCGATGTTCGCGTATCCAACTGTACCTCTGGCCCCGAGGTCGTGCCGCCGCGTGGCTTCATGGTGTCTGATTCAGCGAACATCCAAGAGAAGGTGTACTGCCGAGGGGCCACCTCCTCGTCTAGCGAAGTCTGCTGATCCGCAATCGACAATGACGCGGCCTGAATTCCGCTTACCGCAATCAATCCGGCAAATAATTTCAGAATGTGCTGTTTGTTCATGACGGAAAAACCAGTAAGCGGCTGCTTCAATAACCCCAACGCTAGTGCATGTGGTACGCCAAAAAAATCAGATCGTATTGCTACAAGACCACAATCTTTCCAGCTTCAATGTGCGACGGCATCCGGACTCTGAGTGTAGCGAGCCATCGCCAGCTGCGCGGCAGCGGGCACCTGTTGCGGAATCTCATTCAGTGTCAGGAGATGACTGCAGGCTTGCATCGCTTCTCGTCGCAGGCTCTCACTATGCATCACTCGTGACAGCGTATGGGCCGTCGAAGTTACCACCTCTGTCGCCAGATCGAAGTCGCTGCGCTGTTTCAGGCACAAGTGGAGTACCGAAGTGGTATCTGCCAACACACTGATAGCGTCTGTCGTCACCTCGTGCTCGCGGAAAAACAGCTTGCCCGCCACAAAAGCTTTGACCAATTCCGGCTCGGCATCATCGAGCCGATGAGCCTTGACCAACTCGATCCCGGATCGCAGGCAACCTAGCCACACTCTCGCGTTAAACAAGCCACACCCGCACATGGCGCTCCAGTGCTTGTCACAAAAGCAACCAGCGTTGCCCGGGTCGCGCTGCTGGCTCACCAGAAAAACTCCCCAACCCCACTGACCAATACGATCACCGGCACTGCCGATGCGGTTGAGGCGAGCAGTACGTAACCGACCCCTCTCCAAAACTTGTCTGTGTCGTACATCATTTGCCCCCGCAATGACTCATTCAAAGTTATTCATAACGCATCTGCGTGCTCAGAAAGGTAA
>CAXEVD010000130.1:0-5394 GCA_963999395.1 uncultured Halieaceae bacterium | reverse complement strand
AGAGCCGGGTCAAGTACATCCGGTAGGTTGGTAGCGGCGATCACAATGACGCCATCATTCAGTTCAAAACCATCCATCTCCACGAGAAGCTGGTTCAGAGTCTGCTCACGCTCATCGTGGCCCCCGCCCAAGCCGGCGCCGCGATGGCGACCCACCGCATCGATCTCGTCGATAAAGATGATGCAGGGCGACTGCTTTTTGGCCTGCTCGAACATGTCACGAACGCGGGACGCGCCCACGCCTACGAACATCTCGACAAAGTCAGAGCCTGAGATAGAAAAAAACGGCACCTTGGCCTCGCCGGCGATCGCCTTGGCGAGCAAGGTCTTGCCGGTTCCGGGCTGGCCCACCATGAGCACGCCGCGCGGGATCCTGCCGCCCAGCTTCTGGAAACGACTGGGATCGCGCAAGAACTCAACCAACTCCTGCACGTCCTCTTTGGCTTCCTCAACCCCCGCCACGTCGGCGAAGGTCGTGGTGATCTGGTCTTCACCCAGCAGCTTGGCTTTACTCTTGCCAAAGCTCATCGGGCCGCCGCGGCCGCCTGCGCCGCCTTGCATCTGCCGCATGAAGAACATGAACACCGCAATAATAAGCAGGATTGGGAAGCTAGCAATCAACAGCTGCGTCCACACAGACTGCTGCTCGGGTTGCTTGCCCTCGACTGTTACGTTATGCGCCAGTAGGTCTTCCATCAGCTTGGGGTCTTCAACCATTGGACGGATGGTTTCAAAGCTGCTGCCGTCCTTGCGCTGGGCGGTGATGGTCAGGCCATCAACCAGCACTTTGGACAGCCGGTCGGTCTGGACTTCGCGGATAAACTCGGAGTAGCCCACCTGCTCGGTGCTGCTACGCAAGTTGAAGTTATTGAATACCGAGAGCAGTACCGCGGCGATCAACAGCCACAGCAGCAAATTCTTAGCCATATTATTCACAACAAGTCCTCTCGGTTCCGGGTCGCGCGTTTCTCGCGCGGCCGCACAGTATAACGCTTTGGCCGAAAACCCCTAAATCCACTGTTCTTCCGGCTTTCTCCCCTAGATTGGGGGCCGTTTAGGCTATTTCAACCCCTCTGGCACCGGTTCTGGGCTCTCAGCAACCCCGCTGCGGGCCGCAGATCGCCCTCACTCGCCGCCGTTGAACCCGGAAGCCACCACATACACCTCGCGGGATCGCGGTCGCGAAGCCGCTGGCTTACGAGTGACTACGCGGGTGAAGCACCCGCGGATCTCGCGGAACCAGGCCTCAAAACCCTCGCCCTGAAACACTTTGGCAATAAAGGCACCACCCGGTGCCAGCGAGGTGCGGGCCAGTTCCGTCGCCAACTCCACCAAATACATGGCCCGCGGCTGATCTACCTCGGTCAAACCACTCATATTGGGAGCCATATCTGAGAGCACCACATCCAAAGGCTGGTTATTCAGCTCTGCCATGATGCGGTCATAGGTCTCCTGCTCCGCAAAGTCGCCCTGGACGAAACGCACGTCGGGCAACGTGTCCATGGGCAAGATATCGCTGGCCACCATGCGGCCATGCACACCAACCCACTCACCCGCCACCTGAGACCAACCACCCGGCGCGCTTCCGAGATCCAGCACCGACATGCCGGGACGAATGATCCGGTCTTTGTCATTGATCTCCATGAGCTTGTAGACGGCCCGGGAGCGGTAACCCTCTTTTTGCGCGCGCTGCACGTAGACATCGTCATGATGCTCCTTCAACCAGGCCCGGCTTGATGATTTTTTCTTGCCCATCTTCCCTGTCGCATCCCACCTGCGCGCACAACATAGCGTTACACTAGACAAAGTGTACCGTGATAAACCGTCGAGCCCTCCATGACCCCTCCCAGCAGTAAGGAGTTACGCCAACTCCGCGCACAGGCCCATTCACTCAAGCCCGTGGTCACGGTCGCCGGGAAAGGGCTGGCGCCGTCGGTTCTAGAAGAGCTGGATCGCGCACTCAATGACCACGAGTTGATCAAGGTCAAGGTGGCAGTCGGTGATCGGGAGCAACGCCAGTCCGTGATCCAAGAGCTCTGCAGTCAGAGTGAGGCCTACCTAGTACAACGAGTCGGCAACGTTGCGACGTTGTTGAGAACCAACCCTCAGGCCGACCCCCGAAAGTCCAATCTGCATCGCAGCCGATGACCCTTTGAGCCATGGCCGACATTCTCGAATTCCCCACACGTGAGAAGCAGGCTTTCTCCTTTTTGCAGGAGCAGCTCTCTCAGTTACTCAGACGCAAAGGCGCTGACCAGACCCTGATCGACTTTGCCATTGCGTCCCTGACCGATGCCTATGGGGAGCTCCAGACGGAGTCGGATTGCCACTTTGAGGTACGCCTGCCGAGTCAGATGACAGAACAGGAAGCTTTTCGTCTTCAAGAGGATATCGGAGCGGGTATCGAACAACTGCGGAAAGAGCATCATGATCTGACGCTGCGGTTGGCCGCACGTCTGATGCTTACCGAATTACGACTGTTCCAGCGCGAGCGTGAGGACTGAGGCGAAGGGCCAAAAAAGCGCCAACAAAATGTCCCCGGCGCGAGTGACTGCCTCACCCTGCCACCTGTCTCACCCTGCCATTAATAAAGCGTGTTAGCGCGAGCCTTACACCAAGAAATCAGTGATCTGAAAGGTCGCCCACGCGGCGAGCCAAGCGAGGCAAAGGTAGGCGATCACCATGCGCAGCGCCAATTTCCACGAGTTGGCCTCTTTGGCCAGAATGGCCACGGTGGAAACACACTGCAGGGCAATGGCAAAAAAGACCAGCAGTGCCAGCCCAGACCCCAGTGGCAGTGCATCGGCCTGCACCTGCTCGACCAGCGGCACGATGTTGTCCTCGGCCCCTTCAATACCCATGATGGTGCCCAGCGTTCCGACAAAGACTTCTCTCGCCAAAAAGGCACTGACAATCGCCACCCCATAGCGCCAGTCCAGACCCAGCGGCTGAAAGACCGGTTCGATCCATTGCCCCAGCATGCCCAGCCAGGATCCGCCCAAATCTGCGCCCTGATTAGGGAAGTAGCCCAAAATCCAGATCACCACAGTCACGCCAAGAATGACGGCACCCGCCTTGGTGACAAAGTGCTTGGCCCGCTGCACGGATTTTCTCGCAATGGGTACCAGTGCCGGGATGCGATAGGCCGGCAGTTCCATCATAAAAGGCATTTGTCCTTCTGAGTGTGACCAGCGGTTGACCAAGCCTGCGATGATAAGGCCCGCGGCCATGCCGAAGACATAGATCCCGAAGAGCGTCAGACCTTGCCAGCCGATCAGTCCCCCGAATACGGTCTCACGCGGGATAAAAATGGCGATCAGCAGGGTGTACACGGGCAATCTCGCCGAGCAGGGCATCAGCGGAATCGAGAGATAGGTCAGAAACCGGGAGCGCGGGGATTCGATCGAGCGCGCGGCATAGTTGGCGGGAATCGCACAGGCCACACCGGACAGCATCGGAATGAAGCTTTTACCGCTCAGACCAAAAAACCGAAGCGGCTTGTGGCAAATCAGGGCGGCCCGGGCGAGGTAACCGGAATCCTCGAGCAGACCGATGACAAACGTCAGCACAAAAATCTGCGGAACAAACACCAGAAACGCACCAATCCCGCTGAACACCGCGTCCGCAACAAAATCGGCGAACACGCCGTCGCCGATCAAGGGCAAGATCCAGCCACCCAGACCGATGACCCCCGCCTCCACTGCATTCATGGCCGGCGCTGACCAGGTAAATATGGATTGAAAAAGAATCAGCATGATCAGGGCGAAAATCAGTCCACCGGAGAGTGAGCCGAGGAAGAATCGGTCCAGCCGAGATTGGGCTCGCAGCAGTTCATCGGCTGGCGCCCCGAACTGCTCCGCCAGGCGATGCGCCTCGGCGTAGAGTTCATTGTCGGCAGCACCCCCCTCGCTCGCCAAAATCGGGTTGTCGTCCGCAGTGCTCGACACCGTTATTGCCTCAGGCGGCGACTGCAGGCCCGAGATAATCGGGTCGAGCCCCTCGCCGGTGCGCGCTGATGCCACCAACACGGGTGCGCCGATGGCCTGTGATAACCCTTCCGCATCGATACTCAATCCGTGGCGCTTCAAAATATCGCCCATGTTGGCGACGACTGTGACCGGCCGCCCTTGACGCTGGCAGGCATCGACCACCTGCAGGCAGAAAAAGAGGCTTTTCTCCAATCGCGTGGCATCGACGATACAGAGCACATGTTGCACGTCGGGATCAACGAGAGACGTGTAGAAATGCCCTACGGCCACCCGCTCCTCCTCCGAGATGGGCCTTAGGGAATAGGTGCCGGGAAAATCTACTAGGTCAACTTCAGGCAACTTCGCCAGGCGCGCGATCGAGAGATCGACTGTAATACCGGGGTAATTCGCAACCCGCTGGTTCAATCCGGTGAGTCGGTTGAACAGCGCGGTCTTGCCCGAATTGGGTGTGCCCACCAGCAAAACACTAGGCATCGGGGGACACTCCCACCGGCCGCACCAGCACCTGCTCCGCCAACTCCTGATCCAGACAGTATGTCGCGTTACTCACCCGGAAAACCCGGGGCGCACCAAACCCGGGCTGCTGCTGACAGGAGATTTCCTCGCCAGAGTGGAAACCAAACTCCTGCAAACGACCGCGATAACGCTCGCTGAGCGATTCAGCGAAACAAATCAGTTCCGCTGGCTCATTCAGAGGTAGATCCCAAAGCGTGAGATGGGTGCGCTGCTCTGCCAAGAGAGGCTCCCGCGACAAAAACGCGGATCATACGACCAATGAGAATGATTTTCAGTAAGTCTAGCGGTGCTCGACCGCGTCGATCTCGTAGGTCACGTCGCCGCCCGGGGCGTTCACGGTGACTTCATCGCCTTCCATTTTCCCGACTAGCGCGCGGGCGATGGGAGAGTTCACCGAAATCAGATTAGCTTTGGCATCGGCTTCATCCTCGCCAACAATCCGGTAGGTGACGGTCCGGTCATCTTCGACGTCGATCAGCGCAACGGTGACACCAAAAACCACTTTCCCCGTTGCGGGGATGGTGGTCACGTCGATGACCTGAGCGTGGGACAGCTTGTGCTCGAGCTCCTTAATACGGCCCTCGGCAAAGCTTTGTTGCTCTCTCGCGGCGTGATACTCAGCGTTCTCTTTCAGATCGCCGTGCTCACGCGCCTCAGCAATCGCCTGCGTGATGCGCGGGCGATCTACCTTCTTGAGGCGCTCTAACTCCTCTCTAAGGGCCTGCTCGCCCTGCACTGTCATGGGTACGCGGTTCATACGGCGATGCTCTCGTGCAAATCCTGAAGACGCCGCACGGTAATGTCTGTCTCCTGCTCCAGCGCCATGCACACCGCCTCAGCAGCCGCCAAAGTTGTGGTGTAAAACACGCTGTGCTGCTCGGCGCTCGCCC
>CAXEVD010000129.1:0-5402 GCA_963999395.1 uncultured Halieaceae bacterium | reverse complement strand
CGTCGATCTGGCCGACGATGGCACAATCGACCGCCATGTAGCGCGGGTCGTCAGGCTTGGTGCAGTCCACAAAGATGTTGCCCGGGTGCATATCCGCGTGAAAGAAGCTGTCCCGGAACACCTGCGTAAAGAAAATCTCCACGCCGCGCTCGGCGAGTAGCTTAATATCCACCTGCTTGCTCTGCAGGGTCTCGATGTCGCTCACGGGCACGCCATAGATCCGCTCACTCACCATGACCTGCTCGCAGGTCAGTGGCCAGTGCACCTCGGGCACGTACACGAGATCCCCTGACTTGAAGTGCCGCCGGAGCTGCGAGGCATTGGCGGCTTCGCGTTGCAGGTCGAGCTCGTTGTGGATGATGCGATCGTATTCTGCAACGACTTCCACGGGCTTCAAGCGACGTCCATTCCGCGACCAGCGGGCCAACAGCCTCGCCACGTGTCGGAGGAGCCTGAGATCCTGATCGATGGTTTTCTCGATGCCCGGCCGCAGTACCTTCACCACCACGTCACTGCCATCGGGCAATCGCGCGCCGTGCACCTGCGCCACCGACGCGGCGGCCAGCGGGTTGGCATCAAACTCGGCAAAGCATTCATTCAGCGGCTTGCCCAGGGCGCCCTCGATCCGTTGAATCGCCTCTTTTGCCGGGAAGGGCGCCACCTGATCCTGAAGTAGCGTCAGTTCATCGGCGATGTCGTGGGGGAGCAGGTCGCGCCGGGTCGAGAGCAACTGACCAAATTTGACGAATACAGGGCCAAGATCTTCCAGCGCCCGACGCAGGCGTTCTCCCCGTGGCGTCGTGGCGGGGACTGAAAGCACGGGGAACACGCGCAACAATAGTGAGAACAGTCGGGGACGCTGATGCGCGGGGAGCAACTGATCGAGTCGGTAGCGCGCAACGGCGCGATAGAGGGCAACGACGCGACTCATTGTGGTGTCTCGCGGGCGGCGGCTTTCGCCAACAGCTTCTCGACCTGACTTTGGGCGCGTTCCACCCGCATTGCCACAGACTGCACCCCGTCATAGAAGTGCTCAAGCTCTGCCTTCGGCGGGGTCAGTCTGCCTTCCTCCAGTAGGTACTCGGAGACCTGCCGCTTGAGACTGGTGCGGGCGCCTTCGCCCCAGCGGAAGAATCGGCGAAGCCCCTCGGCGATTTGATGGCCCACGACATCCCCCAGGAGCTCCACCAACGGCGCCTCCCAATCGATCTCCATGCGAGCGATCACCTGTTGCAGTGTAATAAGGCTGGCGCTGCTGCCCTCGAGTTCGATACCGCTGTTGATCAGGGTGACTGCGGGGTCGTCGGAGGTTGCCAGCGCGGCGAAGTCCTCGAGGGTGCCGCGCACGAAGGCGTCGGTGTCTCTCTCGCAGTGCGCCATCAGTCTGACCTCGGTACCCGTGACCATCTCAATATAAACAGTGAGATCGAGGGTGGTGATTTCTATCCCTAGTAGCGTGCCACTGACAGCATCGAGTTCCTGATGTGAGTGCGGCGCTAGCGCAATGGCCTGATTCAGGGCCTGCTCGGCGCCCGCCAGTGCCGCACCGAGCAACGCCGGGTCGTGCTGTGTCACGGTTTGAAGCCCTGATGCAGCGCGACAATACCTCCCGTCATGTTGTGGTAGCGACACTCGCCAAAACCGGCGTCTTCCATCATGCCCAGCAGGGTTTCCTGATCAGGGTGCTTGCGGATCGACTCTGCGAGATAGCGATAGCTGTCTGCATCCTGTGCGATAAGACGACCCATTGCCGGCAAGATCTGGAACGAGTACTGGTCGTACACTTTTTCCAGAAGCGCCGAGGTGGGTTTGGAGAATTCGAGCACCAGCAAGCGACCGCCCGGACGCAGCACCCGGAGCATGGAGCGCAATGCCAGCGCTTTATCGGTGACATTACGTAGTCCAAAGGCGATGGTGATGCAGTCCACGCTGTTGTTTTTGAAAGGGAGCGCCTGTGCGTCGGCTTGCACGACTTCGATGTTGCCCGTCGCCCCTTTATCAATGAGCCGATCGCGACCCACTTCCAGCATGGCGGCGTTGATATCCGCGAGAATCACCTGGCCCTCGGGCCCCACCAGGCGAGAGAATCGGGCGGCGAGATCGCCGGTGCCACCAGCGATATCGAGAATGGTCTGCCCGGGGCGCGCAGCGCTGAGCTCGATCGTAAAACGCTTCCACAGACGATGAACCCCACCGGACATCAGGTCATTCATCAGGTCATAGCGGCTGGCTACCGAGTCAAAGACGCCGCGCACCATGCCTGCTTTGACTTCCCGATCTACCCGGGTGAAGCCAAAATCCGTGGTGTCGTCGTCGCGATCCGCGTTGCTGGTCGCCTCGTCATTCATTACTCGCATCCCGCAGTCACGCCGGTCGTGTTCCGGCGGGCCGGCAAGTGTACCTGAGCAGGCGGTCTGTGTTCAGTGGCCTCAGGGGTCGAAATGCAGTACCTGAACTTCGGGATCGCGAGATTCACCGGCCGCAGACAGTTGCTGCAGATACTGCTGCCAGTAATGGTCTTGCCGTTCCGCCAGATCGCGCAGGTAGCGCCAGCTGTAGAGCCCCGAGTCGTGGCCGTCGTCGAAGGTGATCTGCACCGCGTAATGTCCAACGGGTTCAATGCCGGCGATGGCCACTGAGGATTTTCCGGTTTGCAGGACTTCCTGCCCCGGACCGTGACCTCTGACCTCAGCAGAGGGGGAGAAGACACGCAGAAATTCGGCACTTAGCTGGTAGTCGGCACCATCTGCAAAAGTCAGCGCCAGACGACGCTTGCTACGCGAGTAGTGAAGATGGGTGACCTGATGTGGATCCGCCATGCTCAAGGTGACTCGTGTTTGAGCAACAGGGTGTCCATGTCGGCCTGTGCGGTGAGAGACCGTGCGCGCGCCATTTCGGAGCGGCTCTCGAAAGGACCGAGATAGACCCGGTACCAGCGTCCGTTGTCACCGTCGCCCGGCTCCACAGTGGCTTCAAGACCCAGCAGCGCTAGCTCGCCGCGGCGGCGATCGGCGTCGGCTTGCTGACGGAACGATCCGACCTGCAATAAATACTGCGCGCTACTCGTGTTGCCCGACTGCAGATCGGCGGGTTCGATATCGGGATTCAGGTCGAGCTCCTGATTCGGAAGCACCGTATAGAAATCGAACCGCGGACCCACCGTGACCTCGAGCGCCGGCGGCGGCGCAGGCGGTGTGTCGGCAACCGTCTCGTCCGCTTCCAGTGCATTGAAAAGCCCCAGGCAGCCAAGCCCCCCGGCGACACAGCCCACAACAAAACCCCGCAGATGCGCACGGGTCAAGGTGGGTGGGGCGCTGCTGGCCTGATCATTTGCCTTACGGGTGGCCGACGCTTTACGCGCGGGTTTGGCGGGGCTCACTGCCATCACATCACATCCGGCGCAGACACACCGAGTAACCCGAGACCGCTGGCGATCACCTGTTGCGTTGCCGCAACCAAAGCCAATCTGGCTGTCATGGTCTCGGCGGTACCTTCCAACACCTTGTGGGCGTTGTAGAAACTGTGAAAATCAGCGGCGAGATCGCGCAGATAATTTGCGACATCGTGTGGCTCCAGTCGCTCGGCCGCCGTGACCACGACCTCGGGAAAGCGCCCCAGCGTAATGGTCAGTGCCAATGTTTCGGCCTCACTCAAGCAGCCAAGGTGTGCCAAGCCTTCATTAACCTTCAAGCCAGAATCCATTTCTTGTGCCTTGCGCAGCACGCTCGCACATCGCGCATGGGCGTATTGGATGTAGTAGACGGGGTTCTCGTTACTGCGGGTCAGCGCCAGATCCACATCGAAGGTCAGTTGCGAAGTGGGCGCGCGCGCCACCAGAAAATACCGGGTGGCGTCGCAGCCGACCCAGTCGATCAAGTCGCGGAGCGTGACGTAGCTGCCGGCACGCTTGGAGAGTTTCACCTCTGCACCCTCGCGCATGACGGTCACCATTTGATGCAGCACATACTCTGGCCAGCCCTCGGGTATGCCCACATCGAGGCCTTGTAACCCCGCCCTGACGCGGGTGATGGTGCTGTGATGATCGGCGCCCTGTTCGTTGATCACACGCTCATAGCCGCGTTGCCATTTGTTGTGGTGATAGGCGACATCGGGAACGAAGTAGGTATAGCCGCCCTCGCTCTTACGCATCACGCGATCCTTGTCATCGCCAAAGTCAGTAGTGCGCAACCACAGTGCATCCTGCTCTTCATAGGTATGGCCCGCACGATGCAGGGTCTCGACGGTCTCCTCAACGGCACCACTGTCATAGAGTGACGACTCCAGGAAAAACTCATCGAAAATTACCTGAAAGGCCTTCAGGTCCTGATCCTGCTCGCGTCGCAGGCAGGCCACCGCGAAATCCCGTATGGCGTTCAGATCCTCTGGATCGCGGTTGCCCGTGATTTCTCGATCAGCGGCCTGCACTGTTTCGCCCGACAGATACGCGCTGGCCACATCCTCAATATAGCCACCCTGATAGCCATCGGCGGGCCAGTCGGGGTGCTCGGGGTCTTTACCCAGCGCGCGGGCCTGCACCGACAGCGCCAGATTATTGATCTGCTGGCCGGCGTCGTTGTAGTAGAACTCGCGTTGTACGGACCAGCCCGTGGCTTCCAGCAATCTGCCCAGCGAGTCGCCAATGGCTGCGCCCCGCCCGTGGCCCACGTGGAGGGGGCCTGTTGGATTGGCGGACACAAATTCCACCTGCACCCGCCGCCCGCCGCCGGTGTCAGTCCGCCCATATGCCGCGCCACTCTCGAGAATGGTGCGCACGACCTCGGTGTGGTGGCTGGGGTTGATATAAAAGTTGATAAAGCCGGGGCCGGCGATGTCGCAGCGGTGAACCAATGCGCTGTCAGGTAGCGACGCGATCAGCTTTGAGGCGAGCTCTTTGGGCGCCATGCCCGCGCGCTTGGCCAGCACCATGGCGATGTTGCACGACAGATCACCGTGACTCGAATCTTTCGGGCGATCGATCTGGGGCGGCGACTCGGGCACCTCAGCCAGCACACCATCTGATACGAGTTGTTTCAGCGCCTCGCTAATGAGCGCAGCCAGTTCGGGTTTCATGAGCATCCTGTCAGGTAGGTCTGCGCAGCGAACAACACAGACTGAGGGGCTATTATCACTAACCGGCGGGTATCGCTCCAGCGGAGGAAGTCACAAGCTTTCGTAGGGGTCGATGTCCACCGACCAGCTCAGACGGTGAGAATGTTGGGTAGCCTCTGCCGCGGTAATGAGATCCGCCATGACTTTAGCCAGCATTGAGCGACTCTTTGCCGAGATGACCAATTGCGAGCGATAGCGATTTTTCCGTCGTGCCATTGCGGCGGGCAGTGGGCCGATGATCTGTGCACCCCAGGGCGCGGTGACACCGTTTCTGATCTGGGAGAGGAAGCCCA
>CAXEVD010000128.1:0-5423 GCA_963999395.1 uncultured Halieaceae bacterium | reverse complement strand
ACAGCACGGCGCCCAAAGCGTGTTGCAGCGCATGAAGCGACCCGCAGCCACAGAGAAAACGTTGGATCGCATCGCGCGTTGGCGGGACCTGTGCCCCGATCTGACCATTCGCTCCACGTTCATTGTGGGCTACCCCGGAGAGACCGAGGCGGAGTTTGAGACGCTCCTCAAATTTATCGAGACGGCACAGCTCGATCGTGTCGGCTGCTTCCAATACTCGGCTGTCAAAGGCGCCGCAGCAAACGACCTGCCAGACCCCGTGCCTGAGGAGATCAAAGCGGATCGCTGGGAGCAATTCATGGCGCTCCAGCAGTCGATCAGCGCCAGCAAGCTCCAGCGCAAAGTGGGTACAAAGCAACAGATTCTGATCGATTCGGTATCGGATGAGGGATCAACGGGTCGGACCCAAGCTGACGCACCCGAGATCGATGGCGTGGTGCATCTGCCAGGGGTGACCGAATTTCAGCTGGGCGAGCTGGTGGAGGCTGAGATTACGGGCGCCGATGAGTACGACCTGTGGGTGTCATGACCGACGTTAGTCATCCATGAATGTTATTTTGCTCGCGCCTGAGGACTGGCTCGACGAGAACACTGTGTGCCTAGACGACCACCGTCACGAACACATTCGTAGTATCCTCAAGGCCGAGATCGGGGATGCCTTGCGCGTGGGATTACTGGACGGACTGAGGGGCAGCGGTACGGTCGTCAAACTGTCTGACGAGCACACTCACCTTCAGGTCGATCTGGTTGATCCTCCCCTGCCCCGGCACCCCTATGACCTGATCCTGGCGCTCCCCCGCCCGAAAATGCTGCGCAGGGTATTTCGGACGGCAGCTGAAATGGGGGTTGCTCACCTTTACTTGATCAACAGCGCTCGCGTGGAAAAAAGCTACTGGCAGAGCCCGCTGTTGCAACCTGATCGCATCAAAGCGGTCCTCACCGCCGGTCTAGAGCGCGCAGGGGATACCGCGTTGCCACAGGTTCATCTGCACACGCGCTTTAAACCATTTATTGAGGACCGGCTACCCGGATTGATCGGGTCAAACGCGTGTTGGATCGCGCACCCGGGTGCACGCGAGGCGCTGGCAACCCAGTCAGGGGAAGGGCTGATCATGGTCGGTCCGGAGGGTGGCTTCGTTCCTTATGAGGTCGAGCTGGCGCAGTCCATGGGTGCCCAACCTGTGCGTTTGAGCGATCGGATACTGAGCGTCGATACGGCGGTCACCGCCGCGCTGAGTCAATCTGCCCTCTCGAGCTAGTGCCCTGCCTGAGCGCCGACGCCCGTTCCCATGGGACAGACCACACCCGTCCCACCCATGCCGCAATACCCGGCGGGGTTTTTGTGCAGATACTGCTGATGGTAGTCCTCGGCAAAATAAAACGTCGGGGCCGGCAGAATTTCTGTGGTGATGTCGCCGTAGCCCGCTGACGTCAACGCCGGCTGATAGGTCTCAAGGCTGGCCCGCGCTGCGGTCTGTTGCGCATCGCCATAGCAATAAATACCCGAACGGTACTGGGTGCCGATATCGTTACCCTGACGCATGCCTTGGGTAGGATCATGATTTTCCCAAAAAGCCCCGAGCAGCGTCTCATAGCTGACCTCAGCGGGGTCATAGATGACCCGCACGACCTCGTTGTGTCCGGTCTGGCCGCTACACACTTCCTTGTAAGTCGGGTTGGGCGTCTGACCGGCGGCGTAGCCGACCGCCGTGGTGACGACCCCGGGAATCTGCCAAAACAGGCGCTCCACCCCCCAAAAACATCCCATACCAAACAGCGCCTGCTCGAGGTGCGCCGCATAAGGCGGTAGCAAGGGTGTGCCCAATACGGCATGCCGGTCTGTGACCGGCATCGCCTCAGTGCGGCCCGGCAAGGCACTGTCTGCGTCGGGCAGCGCGTGCTTTCTGCGAATATCCATCCAATTCATGCTGTTTGCCTCAATTTCGCGCCCAGTAGCGTGTAATGACCTATTTTTGTCATAGCTGACCTATTTTTGTCATAATAGCGGCCTATTGTGACGACCGACAGTGAATCCCGCCCGGGGAATGAGGCTACACAAGCGGTAGCCGCCCGACTGGAAAACCTGCACAGGCAGGTGGCGGGGGAGGAAAACAACATGACACAGACAAAACGCGAACCTTTCAATGCGGGTGACTTCTCAAGCCGCAAACTCATGGAACTGGTCAGCGGCGAACGCGACGGTGACCGGTTCATGCTGGATCAGGAGGCGCTCGACGCAGTGGTCTCCGAACTGGCAAGCCGACGCCACTATCTTCGCGAGCTCCGCGATCGCGGCCTACTCGCACCCCGCGCGTCCTAGGGCACTCCCATTCCAAAAGATCTTGACCGCCCCCGCTCGGGCGATGTCGCGGCGTTCCTGAGACAAACCCGGGCCATCCAGGCGGTTACCCAGCGCCAAGCGCGCCTGATCTTTGCTCTGGACGCCACCGCAAGCCGCGAGCCAACCTGGGCTCAAGCGAGAGCATTGCATGGCGAACTGTTTAGCGCTGCAGCAGAGACCACCTCGTTGGCGGTGCAGCTCTGCTACTACCGCGGCATGGCCGGATTCCACTCCAGTCAGTGGCTCACTGAAGCGGGTGCACTCCTTGACCAAATGAGCGGCGTGAGCTGCGAAGCCGGCATCACGCAGATCGGCAGAGTGCTGCGACATGCCCTGGATGCGGGCTCTGCATCGCAGCCCATTCGCGCGCTCATCTTCGTCGGTGATGCCTGCGAAGAGGCACCGGAGCCGCTGTTGTCACTTGCCGGGCAATGCGGCATCAAAAAACTGCCGCTGTTTCTGTTTCAGGAAGGTAACGACGCCACCACCCGCGCCGTCTTCGAGCGGATGGCCGAGGTCAGTGGCGGCGCCACCGTGCCCTTTGATGCCAGCAGTGCCGACCGTTTACGGCAACTTTTGGGCGCCGTCGCGCGGTTCGCACGCGGCGGATTGAAAGCGCTCCGGGACAGCGGCGCCGCAGGCGATCGACTGCTGCTCGATCAATTGGAAAAAGGACCATAGCGCCGCACCAAAACCGATATCATTATGGATACGTTGCCTAGTAGCCCCATCACACAGGAATCCCCAGTCACGTGCCAAGAATGATTCTGCTCCTCGCCGTCGCCCTGACCCTGGTCATTTTGATCCGGCGTGCCCAGCGACAACCGCCTCACAAACGGCGCAGCGCGTACCTGCAGATTATCCTCGGCAGCGCCGTTGTCGGAGTGATCATTCTTACCCTCATGGGCAAGATGCACTGGATCGGTGCCGCACTGACCGGCGCACTGGTGCTTGCCCGCCAAATGTTGCCACTGCTCATTCGTATTCTGCCCATGCTAGGAGGCTTGCGCGGTCAAAACACCCATGCAGAGGGGAAACAATCGGAGGTGTCATCGCGCATCCTGAAAATGACGCTCGATCATGACAGCGGCGATCTGAGTGGTGTGGTGCTCGAGGGCTCCTTTCGGGACTGGCTGCTCGAAGAACTCGACCGCGAGCAACTCGATGACTTAATGGCGTTCTGTCAGACGGAAGATGCCGACTCCGCGCAACTATTGGCCAGCTATCTTGAGCAAAGATTCCCCAATGACACGGGTCATACCGAGCATAACGCCAATACGGGCGCTACCAACGCGACGGGCTTAACACGAGCGGAGGCCCTTGCCGTGCTCGGCCTTGGAGAGGAGGCGAGCGAGGACGATATCGTCGCAGCACATCGCGCACTGATTCAGAAGCTGCACCCGGATCGCGGGGGAAATGACTATCTGGCGGCGAAAATTAACGAAGCCAAGGATTTTTTAATTGATTGAGCGGTCATAGGTCGCCGGGGTGGTATTCGGCGGGACCAGAGTGACACCAAAAGGAGCAAGACCATGAGCGGTGCGTTTGTCATCCGCAACCAGTTGGGCCACTACTGGGGCAAGTCGGGCAACTGGGTTAAGGGAGCGCGCGCTGGACAGGTCGCCTTGTGGACTCACAGAGATGAAGCTGTGAACACCCTTTTCGAGCTGGGCTCTCAAGACACGGATCTTCGGGGCGAAGTGATGCTGACCGAAACCGAGGATGAACTTCCCAAAAATCTGGAAATCAGCGAGCACCCCGTGCCTAAACACGACAAGGGCGACAACCTTGAAAATGATGAAGACGACCCCATTAATGGGTGAGCACGCAGTGTTTTTTCTGGAGCGAACACGATGAGAATTCTGTTGTTTCTGGCGACCAATCTGGCGGTCTTGGTGTTGGTCAGCGTCATCTTCAACCTGCTGGGGCTGGAGGGTATCCTCGCCAACAACGGCTTCGCCCTGAACCTGATGAGCCTGCTGATCTTCTGTGGGTTATTCGGCATGAGCGGCTCACTGATCTCATTGCTACTGTCCAAGTTCATGGCTAAACGCGGCACCGGCACCCAGCTCATCGAAACTCCCCGTAATCGTGAAGAGCAGTGGCTCCTCGACACCGTGAAATCGCTGGCGGATGACGCCGGGATTGGCATGCCGGAAGTCGGCATCTTCCCTTCGGATGCGGCCAACGCCTTTGCATCCGGCTGGAATCGCAATAACGCGCTGGTGGCGGTCAGTAGCGGTTTATTGCGACGCTTCGAGGACCGAGAAGCCCGCGCGGTGCTGGCCCATGAAATCGGTCATGTCGCCAACGGAGACATGATTACACTCTCTCTGGTGCAGGGCGTGGTCAATACCTTCGTGATGTTCTTTGCTCGCATCATTGGGCACACCGTGGACCGCGTGGTCTTCAAGACAGAGCGCGGCTACGGCATCGGTTATTTCATAGCGACGATTATCGCGGAAATTGTGTTGGGCATTCTCGCTAGCATGATCGTCATGTGGTTTTCCCGTTACCGGGAATACCGCGCCGACGCGGCGGGCGCGCGCCTTGCTGACCGCGAAGGTATGATCGCAGCCCTGCAGCGGCTGAAAGCAGAGCAAGGTCTGCCCGGGGATTTACCTGGCGAACTGACCGCCTTTGGCATCCGATCGCACAACGGCTCTGGGCTCGCTGCACTATTACGCTCACACCCGCCGCTGGATGATCGCATTCTCGCCCTGCAAAAAGCATGAGGCGAAGCTGGCTCCGGATAGCCTGTCTCACGGCCGCCCTCCTGCCGTGGCAGCCCTGGCCATTATCAGCTCAAGAAGCGCCCGACTATCTGAGCTTTTCAACTGACGACGAAGCCAACACCACCGAGGTCTTCCAACGGGCGAGTCCGGCGGTGGTTTTTGTGACCTCCAGTGAGCTTCGCCGGCAACGCTTTACCCGCAACGTCATGGAAATTCCGCGGGGCGCAGGCTCCGGCTTCGTTTGGGACGCCGAAGCCGGACTGGTTGTCACGAACTACCATGTGGTGGCAGGTGCGGATCGACTGGCCATCACCCTCGCAGACGAGCAATCCTTTCAAGCCGAGGTC
>CAXEVD010000127.1:0-5435 GCA_963999395.1 uncultured Halieaceae bacterium | reverse complement strand
GCTCTCGCCCGTATATGTGCTTGGCAAAACTTCATCTTGCTCTCGAAGGCCAGAAATTGACTTGATTGTGTAATCGCCTACGTTAAAGGTCAGAGTTAAGTACAACCCATCGGCATCAATCTGGTGCCCGGCGAGCATATTAACCGCCTCTGTATTGTTGTAGGACTGCCCGGTCACCAGTGGGTCACTCCAGCCGCCTGCCTGAATCCCTGGGAAGCCAATCAACGGGAACAGATACCCTTCATCTGAGGGGGTTTCATTAGTGGCTGCAACGGTATCCGATCTATCTTCAACATATTCATACGTAAAATCGGCGCGGAATGCATCGCTAGGCTCATAAGCAAGCTTTAACTTTGCTGCGAGAACGTCCTTGCCTCCAAGGGCTTCCCCGCTACCGACAGACGGGAAAGCTGGTGATATTGCGGCGGTTTGGGCAGGAGTAGAGCAAGCGAGGCATGTAATATCGCCGAGAGCGGGCTTGCCATTACTGTAATAACCGTCCGTCTTGTCTTTTATGATAGCCAACCGCGCGGCCATTGTGTCGGATAGCGGCACGTTCAACCCCAAGCTTAACTTATAAATATCGCCATCATTGTTATCGTATTGGCCGAATTGAGCTTCAGCATCGCCAAAAAACTCGCCGATCACCGGCTTCTTCGTCGAGATGGCGATTGCCCCACCCGTCGTGTTCTTTCCAAAGAGCGTGCCAGCAGGCCCCCGGAATACCTCAACTTGATCCACGTCAAAAAGCTCTACAAACTGAGATTGGACATGGTTAAAGGCAAAGTCATCAACGGTTACACCCACCGACGGATCTTTGGTTACCAAAATCGATATGAACCCGGTTCCTCGGATACCGCCGCCAACTGCATTAAAACCATTCTGCTGCAAAATATTAACGTTGGGAGCAAGCTCGGTTAATGCGGTCAGATCAGTGATAAAGGAATTCTTAATTTGGGTTTCTGTGAGGGTAGAGACCGACATTCCCAAATCTTGCTGGGCAACTTCTCTTTTGGTTCCAGTGACTATAATTTCCTCGAGCTCTAAACCTGAGTTTTGGGCAAAAGCAGGTGCGGCCGAGGCAAATGCAAACATAGCAAAATGCGTGGCCAGTCTATTACGAGGCGAGATTCCCCGTCTTGGCGTTTTAATCGTCATGGCATGTTCCTGTTGTATTTTTTTGTGTATTGCGGCGCTAACAACAGCGTTACCGCGGCTGTCGGCGCTTGCTGAACGCCAACAAGTTTCAGAATACTGCTAAAATTTTGTCCGTACAAGCACCGTAAAAATTAGAAAACCGGGGCTCGGTGGGAGGGGATATGAGCAGTTATTTGCAGAAAATAGGCCGCATCCGGGCTCAGTTGGCATCAGAGGGCGCCGCCGGGGCGGTACTCAGCACGCCAGACAACATTTTTTACGCCTCTGGATTCAGCTCCGTCATGGACGGTTGGCATTTGGTGGAACCCATCGCCGCGGTTTTTGTCCCCGCCGATGCGGCATCGCCAGTGGTCCTGATACTGCCCGAAGCCAGTGTGATCTCACCCATTGTCTCCGAGCGCGGCGGGCACCCGGTCCACTTCGACCGACTAGCCACCTTCGACATGCTGAATTTCTGTGAAACCGCGCGCGCCGAGGATGCCCATCTGGCCCTGCCCGCAGACCTGCTGGCTGAGCTGGGCGATGTCATGGAGCAGGTTGAGGGTCAGTGCGAAGCCAACATCATTCACAGCATCGGAGCCTGTCTGTCACGTCATGTATCCAAAAAGGAGCAGATTCTGTTTGATGACCTTCGCGTGGCCGCGCGGGTCGAAGCGTTAACAGGACAGGCATCAGACGATGCGTTGGATGCCATGTTCGCCGCACGGGCGGTGAAAACCGCAGACGAGCTCGACACGCTCCGCGAGAGCGGGCAGATCGCGGATGCCATCATGGCCTACACCATGTCGCAGCTGGGCGTCGGAAAAAGCTGGAGCGAGGTCGAGAAGCAGGTCGCGCACTTCATGATCGACCACGATGTGGATCCCTTGCCGGGCAGCCCCATGCTGTTTGGCGGCGCCTATGATCTGGTCTTCCGCCCTGATCTGTTTCGCACGCCGGTCAGCCGTCCTTTCGAGGGGGGAGAAATTGCCATTCTCGAAACCCAAGGGCGGTACAAAAACTTTTGGATCGACATCAACCGCACCGCCCATATCGGCCCTGCCACCAACGCCTATCGCGACCAGTTTGCCGCAGTGAAAGAGATCTTTGACACCATCAGCGCGCGCCTCGCGCCCGGGGTCAACACGGCGGAAATCTGCGCCTTTAGTGAGATACCGGCAGCGCAGCGCCTCGACCCGCCAGAAAAACTGCTGGTGGTGGCGCACTCTGTGGGTCTGGTCCCGCTCGAGAGCCCTGTGAGATACCCGGGCACGGGACTCCACGGCGCGAAAGAGGGTTTCACCGTGGAACAAGGCATGGTGATCAGTATCGACTGCCTGTACTTCGGCAGCGGGCTGGGGCCATCCCACATGGAAAACGTTTTTATTGTGAACGAGAGCGGCGCTGAACCGCTGTATCGCTTCCCGCTGGATCTGGCCGAAACCGCCTGACGCTGCCGGCTCGACTAGCCGCGTTGTTTCAGGTGATAGCCAAATCGGGGGAACCACACCTGAGCAGCCTCGCCGGATATCGGCTCCACGCCCAGCACCACCTGCTCGTGATCCACCGCAAGCAGACGACCCGATGCGCTACCGCGATCGGCTGACCCCGCAGCAATATCAACCACCTCGCCAACCCATGGGGCCAAAGGCTCCTGATCCGGGGTGTCGGGGAGCGGCCTCGCCGGCCCGTCTTTTAAGCTCTGCCACGCGACGTCGATCTTTACATCCTCTCGATCACCCGTGCCCAACGCCGACACGCGCTCATACCAGTCAGTCAGTCGAGGGAAGGTCTCCACAATCGGCATCAGCGCGGGTAACGCGCTGTGGATCATCCACACCATCCCCCAGACGTGAATATCACAGCTATCCGCCTGTGCGCCGCCCAAAAAATCTTGATCCAGGCCGAGCTGAGCCTCGACGGTCCCGAGGTACGCCCGCACCTGACTGCGGCGATCGGGGTCGGAGACATCGAGCGTGTCGAAATCGACATCTGGGAAGACCCGCTTACGATCGGCCAGGAAATCGGCATCCCACTCGCTCTGGTAGGCCGCCAGCGCCGCGTGCAGGAGCGGCGTGAACAGCCGCTCGCCCCAGGCGTAAAGGGCCGCTTCTCGTAAACCACCCTGTGCATTGATCGCCGGGCCACTGGCATCGAACTCGTCTAGCGCGCGCGCAATCATCCAGTTGTCGATGAACACATCCCGACCGATCTGCAACACTGGGGTGCCGCGATAGCCACCAGTGAATGCCTCGACATCGGGCTTCGGCGCAATCATGGGCATCTCCACGCTCTGCCAAGACAGCTCTTTAAGCCCCATCATCTTCTGCGCCTTTTGCGAGAAGGGGGAGATATCGTATTGATGCAAAATCAGAGTGGGGCTGGCCATGTTGATGATCCCTGTGAGCGCCTGCAAACCCTGACGCCGCGCGGTGGTGGCGTCAAGGCCCGACATATCACCCGGCAAAAAATTTGAGGCGCCCGCTGATCAACCGCTAAGCTTGTGTCATGGACGCCTTGACCACCTTCTCGAGGGTTGTGAATGAAGCCACCTCCCTGCTGGGAGAGTCAGGCTTTTCACCCGCATTGGGTAACGGCATTCGCGAACTGATCGAGGCGGACGACGTGTCCCTGATCCGCTATCCCGATGCAGGTCCTCCCGTGATCGAATACACCCTGCCCCCCAAGCGCCGGGGCGAAACGACGCTGGATCGCTACGTCAAAGGGCCATTTCTGCTGGATCCTTTTTACCGGGCAGCACAGGTTGATGAGCGCTTTGGCGTGTTCCGTCTTCGCGACCTCGCACCGAGTGGCTTTAAGGAAAGCGAGTACTTTCGTACCTGGTACCACGAATGTGGGTTTCAGGATGAGTGTGGGCTACTGATCGAGCTAGAGAGCGGCGCCATCAACCTTGCGCTCGGCATGACCGGCAGTAGCCGCCGTTTCTCGAAGCGCCAAGTAGACCGGCTCGAGGCGGCGTTCCCGGCGGTGGAATCCCTGGTGCGCCGCCACTGGAACCCGCTGAAACCGGTCGCTGATTCCGCTGACCTGCGCACGCGTCTGCAGGAGGCCCTCGGCGCCTTTGGCTCATCGGTACTCACGCGCCGCGAGCAGCAGGTGATAGAGTTAGTGCTGCTTGGAAACAGCACGCGGCTCGTGGCCGACAAACTGGGCATCTCTGCGGGGACGGTCAAACTGCATCGAAAGCACGCCTACGCGAAGCTGGATATCTCGTCTCAGGCTGAGCTGTTTTATCTCTTCGTGGATGCCCTGGCCAGCCAAACAGGGGGTAGCGGTGCAGACCCGCTGACCAGCTATCACCACCAAAGCAAGGTGGGCAAGCCGGCATGACCAACGCCGCTCAAGACCTGTCCCGGCTTCTACAGGAAGGCTTTGAAGCGCTGAACCGCGGCCAGCTGGATGTCGCGGCCAAGGCCTGCCAAAGCGCGCTGTCGCAACGCCCTGACCTCGCCCCCGCTCATTTCCTCGTCGGCCTCGTGGCAGTCGAAGGAGACGAGCGCCGTGTCGCTCACGAAGCGTTCAAATCCGTGGTCAAGATTGACCGGAATCATGCGGCAGCGTGGGCACAGCTGGCACGCCTCAACGCCAGCGAAGGGCGCATTGCACTCGCTGAATCCGCCTTAAAAGAGGTGCGCCGCATTCAACCCTCTGACCCAGCAGTACTGGACCTCACCGGCACCGTGCTCAACCAGCTGGGCGAATATGAGACCGCCAAGGCCTTTTTTACCCGGGTGAACCAACAGGCGCCGGGCAAGACCGGCTACATGATGAATCTGGCCAACGCGTTGGTATTCAACGGCGATATCGATGAGGCGGCCGATCTGTTCAAAGAGGTCATTCGCCTCGACCCGCGGAGTGCCCAGAGCCACTGGGGGCTGGCCAATGCCGTGAAAGCAAAGAACGACCAGCACATCCTGCAGATGCGGGCGCTGACAGAGCAATACCCTAACAATCCGCGAACGCGGGGCTTCCTCTATTACGCCATCGGGAAAGAGTGCGAAGACCTACAGGACTGGGAGGGTGCTTTCGAGGCTTTCTCGGCCGGGGCCGCAGCGCGGCGACAAACCGTCGAGTTCGACGAGGCAGCTGAAGTGGCGATGTTCGAGTTGATTCGCGAGCGCTTCAATGCGACATGGTTAGCCGAGCAGCCCGAGGGTAATCCTGATGACTCCCCGATTTTTGTGTTGGGTCAGCCACGCACTGGTACAACGCTGATCGAGCGTGTGATCACCAGCCACTCGCAGGCGCACTCAGCCGGGGAATTACAACAGTTTGGC
>CAXEVD010000126.1:0-5437 GCA_963999395.1 uncultured Halieaceae bacterium | reverse complement strand
TCAAAGGTGATCGACTTAATCAATACGGTATTTTTCCACGAATCGCGAACTTAAAGGGTTAGTTACTGTCGATAGATTTCGCGAAGCCGCTGATATCTCGGATTGTCGAGTAGTAAATCTCGGGTATGAACGAGAGCATATGAGTGTCTCCGCCGTGCGGGGTTGAATTGACGGTCCTGCTGATGGTCTGCACACCGGCCTGTGCTAATTTTCTAGCGTAGATCAGCCCTTCATCACGAAGCGGATCGAGCTCGTTGACAGAAATCGTATGTGGCGGTAGCCCTTCCAGGTCCCTGACCGTTGCGTGATAAGGCCAGGCGAGCGGGTTCTTAGCATGTTCGCCAGTCGGGTCGTAGGCTTTCACCATGGCCTGAGCGCTCGCATCGATCAGGTAGTCCTTGTTTTCAACGAGCGAAGTCAGTTCGGCTGGGGTGGGGTCATAGGTACCAGAGATGTAGGGGCAACACGCGTAGATGCCGCTGATTTCTTCTAACCAGTCCTCTTGTTTTGCTTTTAGCGCAACCGCTAAACATAGATTGCCACCACCTGATTCACCTGAAACGATAATGTTGGAGATTCCCAGCTCCTCACGGTTAAATGACGTCCACTGAACTGCCCGAGCGCAATCGTTTAGACCTGCGGGAAAGGGATGATTACCCAACTTGCCCGCGCCATTTCTGAATTCCACCCCGACAACGCAGAGGCCGCTCGCGGCTAACTCGTCTCGCCACCGGACATAGGGTGTGTCTGCGGCCGTACACATCACCATGCCGCCCCCGTGCGTGTGCACGATGCCAGGTAGAGGTCCGTTTCTATTGCTTGGCTCGTGAATGTAAAGCGTAATCTCATGATCGTCTGCATCGATAATCGTTTTAGTGCGACGCGTTACGTTTGTTACCGGCTTGATATCAGCGAAAAGCGCCTCGTAGATGGGGTGCATGTTTTCTTCTAACAAGCCGATGTAAGCGACGGCTTCTTCGTAGGATGAGCCTGCGTTGACAGTGTCAGATTCCTCTAACATTTCATCCATCGCTTCGCCTTGATTGAAAAGTGTTACCAAACGGGGGTCCAGTCGCGGATCCGAGCTGAGCGACAACTCAGGATTACCTAATTTACCGGGAAGCAGCGGGTTCATCTTAGCCATGCGATGTGTCCAAAAGATTTTAATGGTTTGAAGAGACGCTAAGCCATGTCGGTTGAAAACTCAATGAACACTCTTCAGTTAAACACCCAGTAAATTGCTAATTGGATTGCGATAAGTGCTGTCGCCCACCACCTCAAATCCAGATACGTCGGTTTTGATTCCGAGCCAGCCTCGATTAACCCTTTAGGTACACGCCAAAGCAGCAGAGCTAGTAATAAGAACAGAGCCATTGAAAGATAGTTCCCCCAGGCAGTAGGTAGCAGAGACAATAGTTCCATCGCTATCTTCTCCATGTCAGGTAAGTTAGTCGGTCAAGTTGATCCTCTGCTAACCCTTTGGTCACGCCGCTCACCAGCCACAAGACGATCATGGAGTAACAGAAGGTGACAAACGCAACGTACAGCATGTTCATGCCCAACAGCAGGAAAATTCCTGCGACAGGAACTCCGGTGATCAGTGTCCATAAGCCAGCCTGGGGCGTGGCTCTCTTGCTTAAGGCACCTAACAGCAGCAGCGCAAGCATGGGACCCTGGAAAAGAGATAGCACTGTCTGCATGAAAGTGAATATGCCGCCCAGCTCACCAATAAACGGGGCGATCGACATCGCGATAACCAGAATTAACAAGGTCAGGTAACGGCCAATTTTGAGGTCGTTCTCGGTGCTGTCATCGTTCAACAAGACATGCCGGATGTCTCGAGTGATCATAAGCGAGGTCGAGTTGATACCGGAGTCGATTGTGGATTGTAAAGCAGCAATGATCGCAACAAACATCAATCCTGAAATACCCGCGGGCAGAACATTTTTGATGATCCACGGCAGCGCCATATCCGGGTAGTCGATGTCGGCTTTCATAACCAAAGCAAGGATGCCCGGGAAGACTATCAATAGGGGGACCAGGGTTTTGGCGAAGGCGGCGAACATCATCGACGCGCTTGCGTCCCACTGAGATTTGGCTCCCAAGCTTCGTTGTAAGATCGCTTGGCTACCGATCCAATAGGCTGGTGAAAGCACCAACCCTAAGCCAAGAATGACTCCTGGCCACGGGTAACTCTCATGATCAGCAGGCAGGTAGGTCTGAAGGTGCGTAGGATGCTCTTCCGTGAGTTGAGAGGCGAAGTTGTCCCATCCCCCCAATCCCTCAAGGCCCAAATACACGATAATTAGGCCGCAAAGGAACATGATGCACACTTGCAACGAGTCTGTTATCGCTACTGCGGCAAGTCCTCCAGATATACTGTAGAAGCCAACCACCGTCCCCGATACTAAAATGCCCAACCAGATGGGCCACCCGATATAAGTCTCCAAAGTAAGAGCCAGCGCCCACATGCCAACGCCGATAGCAAACACCGCAACGATACAGGCAATCAGAGCGGCCACCAGTCTGACTGGTTGGTTGTATCGCAGGCCTAGGTACTCCGGAATAGAGTACACGCCAGCCTTCCAGTACAAAGGAATAAATATCAAGGAGCAGATAATCATCGCTGGAATTGCCCCGATCCACTCAAAATTGGCCTGAGCGATACCGATACTATAGGCATTGCCTGAGGCTCCTATGTAGCTATTGGTTCCTATGTTGGTGCCAATAATCGAAAGACCGATCACCCACCAGGTGAGCGATCGACCAGCCAGAAAATAGTCTTTGGAGTCTTTCACTCTTCGGCCTAAGCGAAACCCCAGCCCAATGACTAGAATGAGGTAGCCTATGATGATGGTTAGATCAAGAGGGTGCAGTGTCTTTTCCTATCTTTGTTCATCTGAGTCTGTCCAGTGTCCGTCTCGCAAACTCGACGATTGGTCAGTTTTCATTGAAATGCCTCTAGAGGCCGAGCATCAGCTTCTGTCTCGTGGCCATTGATACGGTTTCGAAAGCTTAACAAGATAAGAAGGTTAATGATTCCCATCATTGAGGCGAAGGCAAAACCCCAAAAATAGTCACCGTTAAGATCAAAAAAGTAACCCCCGACAAAGCCGCCTAACCCCATACCTGACCACCCGAAGAAAGAGGTGATGCTCATCGCTCTTGCGGCAAAGGAGGCCGATACCATCATCCTGGTACAGACTAAAATACAAGACATGACACCAGAATAGCTAAACCCAAAGAAAGCGGCTAACGCATAGAGAGCGATCGGTTCGCTCAAATGAGGGAACCAAAACACCGAAACAGTCTGGCCCACAGACATGAGAATATACGCTGGCAGAGCGCCAATAATATCGCAGAGCTTACCTCCTAACACACGGCCTGCGACGCCACAAAACATCAAAACCATGAGCACGCTGGTGGCAAATTCTAATGAGAACCCGTCATCTGTGAGTAGCGGAACAAGGTGAACGATAGGCACGGCCATGCACAGACAACAAAAGATAATCGCGCAGCTGATCCAGATGATGACTTCTTTTTCCGGAAGTGTCGTGGTCCTTAGAGTGTCTGCTTCCGATTCTGCTTCAGCCGCACGCAATGGCGATTCACGGATCAACAGCGCGACAGGAATACCGACAATCAAATAGATCAGGGCGATCGTCTGGTAAGCGCTTTCCCAGCCCTGGCCTTCCACAATTAAACCGCAGATATAGGGCATGATTCCTTGACCAAAAGCCCCGCCGGCGGCGGTGATTCCCAGCGCGAGCCCCGGTTTGTTTTGAAACCAAAAAGCCACATTGGCAAACAGCGGCGCTGACACGAGCGCGTTACCAAAAGCCCCAAACATAAAATACAGACCGTAGAAGTGGATCACGCTGCCTTGTTCGCTCAGCAGATATAGTACGGCGGGCATTACCAGGGCGGCGATGAGTCCGAACCACCGTGTTCCAAATTTATCCGCGACGATTCCCCAGAAAATACCAAAGATTGCCGAGGACATGGATATCACTGTATAACCTAGTGAGGTTTCTCCCCTGGACCAGCCAAATTCCAGAGACAATGGTTTGAGAAAGACTGATACCGAGGCCAGCGCGCCAAAGGAAAGGGTGCTCAGCGTGAAAACACAAAATACCATGACCCAGGCATACCTTGGATCGGGTTTAGCAAGTGATCCGTGTTCAGCTGAATTCATGCAGTGCTCTCCGCGTTTTGAGCATCGTAGCACTTGTTCGCTTTTGTTTGACGTTGCGTATTACCTTGGATTAGCGTAAAGCCGTCATGCTTAATACCGACTAAGAGTAGTGAATTCACTTTGGTTAGATTAAGGTAGGCCCGAGTCAATTGGCTGTCCGATTGGCTTACATTCAAAGTGAGGAATTGATGGTACAGGAAGGTAATCTGTCCAAGCAGTCGTCAGAAATCGTGGCTGAAATGAGTCTCAAAGAGAAGGCGGCTTTCTGCTCAGGAAAGAACTTTTGGTACCTAAAGTCTTTGGATCGACTCGAGCTACCTTCGATTATGGTCACTGATGGCCCGCACGGTCTTCGCAAACAGGATAGCCAGGCTGATCATGTTGGTCTTAATGCGAGCGTTCCTGCTACCTGTTTCCCGACCGCGTCTGCGCTCGCGTGTTCCTGGAACGTCGAGCTGATGCATGAGATCGGGGTCGCGCTGGGGAAAGAGTGTGTAAAAGAAAACGTGTCGGTTTTGTTGGGCCCTGGCATCAACATCAAAAGACACCCACTTTGCGGTCGAAACTTTGAGTACTTTTCCGAGGATCCTGTCCTGACTGGAGAGATGGCCGCGAGCCTCGTTCAGGGTATTCAGTCTCAGGGGGTGGGCGCAAGTCTGAAACACTACGCGGTCAACAATCAAGAGCGCGCGAGGATGTTTGTTGATGCGGTAGTGGATGAGCGAACTCTGAGGGAAATCTACCTCAGAGGGTTTGAGATAGTTGTGAAGAAATCTCAACCCTGGACGGTCATGTCAGCTTATAACCGGGTCAACGGGGTCTACTGCGGCGAAGACGAATTTTTACTTAATCGAGTACTGAGAAAGGAGTGGGGCTTCCGAGGACTGGTTGTTACGGATTGGGGTGCGACGAATGATCGGGTTAAATCGATCCCTGCGGGGCTTGATCTTGAGATGCCGGCCAGTGGTGGCGTGAACGACCGCCAGGTTCTAGCAGCGGTAAAATCCGGCGAGCTGTCGGAGTCCGATCTTGATTCGGTCATTCAACGAAATATAGAACTGATCCTGAAGGGCGCGGGTGTCCGCCAGCGCGAGATTGAACTGAATCTCGGTCTGCACCACAGTTTAGCCAAGCGTGCCGCGGGCGAAAGCATGGTCTTGTTAAAGAATAAGGACAGGCAGCTGCCCTTAAAGCCCTGGCTTAAGCTTGCGGTGATAGGCGATTTTGCGAAAAACCCTAGGT
>CAXEVD010000125.1:0-5473 GCA_963999395.1 uncultured Halieaceae bacterium | reverse complement strand
TGGTCGAGATCGGAAATCGTTTTCACATCGACGGAGAGGCCGAACCGGTCGAGCATCTGCGGCCTGAGGTCGCCTTCCTCGGGATTGCCGCTGCCGACCAATACAAATTGGGCGGGGTGTCGCACGCTCAGACCCTCCCGCTCTACCACGTTCTCTCCGGAGGCGGCGACATCAAGGAGTGCGTCCACGATGTGGTCCTCCAGCAGGTTCACTTCGTCGACATATAGAAAGCCGCGATTCGCCTGAGCCAGAAGACCGGGTTGAAACGCTTTCTCACCGTTGACGAGCGCACGCTCGATATCCAATGCGCCGACCACGCGGTCTTCCGTTGAGCCCAGTGGCAGGTCGACCACGGGTATGATCACAGCTGCGGAGTGGAGCGTGCCTTTGGTTTCGGCGCATTGATCGCAAAGCTCAGATCGGGGGGCGTTTGGATCGCATTGGTAGGCGCAGTTGGGAACCACATCAATTTTTGGCAGTAGGGCGGCGAGTGCCCGGATCGTGGTCGACTTACCCGTGCCGCGCTCACCGAGTACCAGCACTCCGCCGATGCCCGGATCGACAGCGGCGATGGTCAACGCGCGCTTCATGTCATCCTGACCGACAATCGCGGTGAACGGATAAGCGATACTCATACAGGCCCCCTGTTGCGACCGCTCGGCACGTTCAAAGACGTGACCCCAAAATGTTGCGTCAGGGGCTACCCGAGCGGGTGTAAGACAATTTATACTAATAATCTGTCAAATATCATTGATGGTTATATCATGGCTAAGCCGCTGACGCCTGCTTTGGACGCGGAACAATTTGCCTTTTCACTCAACGGGGGAGTGACCCTCCGTGGCTATCGAGGGGAAGTGGCAGACGGGACACCGCTGGTGCTGCTGCACAGTATCAATGCGGCGCCCAGTGCGATGGAAATGCGTCCCCTGTTTGAGTATTACCGCGACAAGCGTCCGGTGTGGGTCCCGGATCTGCCCGGTTTTGGCATTTCGGATCGACCCTATGTGGCCTACAGCGCGGGTCTTTATGCGCGGTGGTTGGCAGAGTGGCTCGAGAGTCTTGAGCAACCGGCCGATGTGGTGACGTTGTCGCTTACCGGCGAGTTCATGGCGCGGGCGATTCTGGAGCAGGGTGCCAAGGTGCGCAGCCTGTCACTCATTTCTCCAACCGGTATGGGAGTGCGCATGCCACCTACGGCGCCGAATGGTTCCCGTGTGGATCGTTTCCTTTCTTCGCCCTGGGTCGGTCGACCGTTATTTCGCCTGCTAACCAGTAGGCCGAGCATCCGTTGGTTTCTGGGTCAGGCGTTTGTCGGCACGACGCCAGAGCACATGGTGCGTTATGCGCTGGAGACGACGAGTCAGCCCGGTGCGCACTATGCGCCGATCAAGTTTTTGACATTCAGTTTGTTCACCGAGCAGGCGGTGTCGCGTCTGTATAGCCGACTCAAACTGCCGTGTTTGGTGCTCTACGATCGTGACCCCAACATCGGCTTTGAGCGCTTGCGGGAACTCACCGAGGTTCACAGTTACTGGGCAGCCAAGCAACTTTCGCCCAGCCTCGGTCTACCCCACTGGGAGCTCACGGCCGAGACCATCGAGGCGTTAGAGGATTTCTGGAAACCGCCGGAGCGGGGTGCGATGCGCTCAGGTGGTATCGCGGATCACGGCGCTTGCCGCGAGTCGGCCTGACAGGGTCGCCATTGGTACGCCGGGCCCGGGGTGGACGCTTCCTCCGGACAGGTACAACCCTTGTAGACGACTTCGGGCGCCCGGTCGGGTGAAGCTCGACCAAATCCCGTGCGAGGCGCCACCGTAAAGGGATCCGCCGCTACCCGGGAATCGGCCATGCCAATCGTTTGGGGTGGTACTGACACAGTCGCTATCGCGGAAGCTGAGGTTCAGGCCGCAACGCTCCAGTACTGCAAGGGCATTATCCCGCGTGCGGGTGACGTCATCCTCGGACCAGCTCTGCTGATCTCCGTCTGCAGGCGCGTTGACCAGCATCAGCAGGCGCTCTGACCCATTCAGCGAGCCGTTTGGGCCCCGGTCCTGGGCGCAGAGATATACCGTCGGCTTCGAAGGCATATTGCGCTCTTCGAAAATGGTGTTGAACTCGCTGGGGTAGTCCGACTCGAAGAAGACGTTGTGATGATCGAGATCAAAGCCCGAGCTGCTGCCTTTGATGCACCAGGTCAGCGCGGATAGCCCGCGTTGCGCTACTTTTCGCGGTTTGACGGCCCGTATTGCCTCACTGCCCAGCTGCCCGGTTGCAAGCGCGTTGGTGTCGCCATTAAAGACGACGACATCAGCGGGCAGGGAGGTGCCGTCCTCAAGGCGAACGCCGCAGGCCTTTCCGCCTTTCACTAGCACCTCGCTGACGTGGGTGTTGAGATGTAAATCGATGCCCAGTTCCCGGCCGAGCTCGGCCATGGCGGCGGCGAGTCGATGCATGCCGCCATCCACCAGCCAAACGCCTTCGAGCTCCACGTGTGCGATCAGCATGAGCGTGGCAGGCGTGCTGAGTGGCGAGGAGCCCACATAGGTCGCATAGCGGGCAAACAGCTGCCGCAGACGCTCATCGGAAAAAAAGTCACCCAAGGCGCGCCACAAGTTGGGCGCGGGTTTGGCTGCCATCAGTGAGCTGGGGTGATGTCGACGCAGGACGCGACCGACCAGCGTCACCGGGTCGGGCTTGGAGGCGGTCATGAACGTTTCAGAGAGCGTCTGATGAATACGGGCACTCTGTGAGTAGAAGCGCTCAAAGCCCACAGCGTTGTCTGCGCCCGCGAAATCCTCAATCGATTGGCGGGAGCGCTGTGCATTGGGATACAAGTCGAGCACGCCGCCGTGACTCCAGGCGTGGCGGGCGATAATGGGGCTCTCCAACAGTGTCAGCCGGTCGCTCAGGCAGGCACCCGCGTCGGCGAACAGTTGCTCGAAGATCGAACGCATGGTGAGCACGGTAGGCCCACCGTCGACCTCCCGGTCATCGACCGCGCGGGTGTGCATCTTGCCGCCCGGGGCGTCTCCGCGCTCAAGGAGCGTGACCCGGAAGCCAGCGCGCGCCAGATCGATACTGGCCGCCAAACCACCCGCACCGGCGCCGATCACAATGGCATGCGTGGCGCTCATGGGACGCCCAACTTGCTACGTAGCGGGCGCGTGACAACGCGCTGGTGATAAATGATCAACGTCAGCCCGACAATGAGCGGCACTGCCCAGAGACCGGGCTGCAGAGCCAGCTCAGGAATGATTCGTACAGCGCCGAAAGCGAAAAACGCGGTGTACACCGAGATGCCCGCGCCGACGAGGCATTTGATGTGCTCCTTGATGCGGTCAGTCGGCAGAGGCTGGGGCTTGTAGATAAACCATAGATTGGTGGCCACGGTGGCAAAGCCGACCATGGAAATGCCCATCATCATCGGCTCTGCGGCCATCACGCCGCGCACAAAGCAGTTGGTCGAGACAATCGTTAGCAGCGCCTGCGAGAGTAGATTGTGCCAGACGCGATTGCGCACATGATCGCGACCGTTGCGCATACTGAGCCAGCCCTGCCAGGCCAGGTTGACCGTCAGGGTGGCGAGGTACAGCATCATCCAGCCAAAGATATTGGTAATGGCTTGCGGGTTGGCAAAGATCGGGTGCGTCGCCAGGTGTGGGTGCGTACCGGTGGGGTCAGATAAGGTGGTGAGGCTAATCGCGATGGCAGTGAAGCCGGTAGCAATCATAGATTGCACGAAAAGGGTGCCGGCGCGGCGATGCAGCGCACCCCCTTTTTTGCCGGCGATCGGAACCCACACCACGATGAGGCCGACTGTACCGGTGGCAATGTGCAGCCCGACCAGCCACTCGAACAGTGTGTGGGTCGACACCATCAGATCCCCCCTCCATACTGCGTCGATCGAGTCGGGACTGTGAGATGAGCGCACCGGAGCTGTATATCCCACCCAAGCCGCTGTCGTTGTGGTCGGTGGTCGCCCTTGCCCGCGTACTGTGGAAAGGCGACGGCAATCTGCTCGAGCTCCTGCCCGCGGCTGCCTATCACTTTGACGTCGGCAACCTGGGTTACTCCCGGCGCTCGACGGTGCTCTTTAACGAACCCGACGCGGTGCGCGAAATCATGCGCGATGCTGAGGGGGTGTTCCCCAAGAGTGACCTGATGGTCAGTGCGCTGGAGCACCTGATTGGTGACAGTATTTTTGTGACCGACGGCGAGCGCTGGAAGCGGCAGCGCGCGATGATTGACCCCGCCTTCTCGCACATGCGCATCAGCCACGCCTTTGGCGCGATGAAGGCAGCCGTTGATGACCACCTGCTGACGCTCGATGAAAAGGCTGCGTCTGGCGAAGCGTTCTCCCTCGACCTCGCCATGAGCCATCTCACCGCGGACATTATTTGCCGCACCGTGTTCTCGACGCCGTTGCAGACCGGCGTGGCCGTGGACGTATTCGAGGACTTCACGCTGTTTGAGCGCTCCGCGGTGCAGGTCGACGTGTTGCGGCTGATCTTCAAGCCTGCGTGGAGCGATATTCCGCAGCCGCCGGAGGTGCTGGCAGCCTGCGAGCGTATTCGCCGACATTTGGGGACGTTGGTTGATTCGCATCTCGATAATCCCGAGGCGTTTGATGACATCGCCAGTAGCGTCATCGCTGCGCGCGACGAGGAGACCGGTGAACCGTTCTCCCGCGAAGAGTTGATTGATCAGCTGGGTGTCTTTTTTCTGGCCGGCCACGAGACCACGGCAAGCGCGCTGACCTGGGCGTTTTATATAATGGCGGACCAACCCCACTGGCTCGCCCGGCTGCGCGAGGAGATTGCCACCGTCGTCGGCGACGCGTCGATGAGCTTTGAGCACACCCGACAGTTGCCGTTGACCAAGGCGTTTTTCAAAGAGACATTGCGGTTGTATCCGCCGATTACCTTCATGCCGCGGGTGGCACTGCGTGAGGCCATGGTGGGCGGTCGGCGTCTGCGTAAAGGAGCGCTGGTGATGATCGCGCCGTGGACGCTGCAGCGACACAGTAAATGGTGGCCAGATCCCCACGCCTTCAAGCCCGAGCGATTTCTGCCCGAGCAGGAAGCGGCATTGGTGCAGGGTGCTTACATTCCCTTCGGTCAGGGTCCTCACACCTGCGTAGGCGCCGGTTTTGCGCAAACAGAAAGCGTACTCATTTTGGCTGAGTTTGTGCGCCGCTTCGATTGGCTGCTGGAGCCCGGCCAAACCGTGCGACCCGCTGCGCGCATGACCACTCGGCCCGCTAATCAGGTCATGCTTCACGTTCGCCCCCAAGGGCCTCAGGGCTTGGTGCGTTGATTTGCTGCCCAGCTTCGAACCAATGCCAAGCAATGTCGTATTGGCTGGCGTCGCCGATGGGAATGCGCTCGCGAACCGATTTCCAGATAAACTCCCAGCATAGGGGCGTCATAAGAAGGAAGGGGAGTGGGTCCTGCCAGGACCACACCACATCGCG